>JBGTCC010000459.1:0-3649 GCA_041749055.1 Thermodesulfobacteriota bacterium
TCGGCGAGGTGCCGTTTTCAAACAGTTGGCCGATCGCCTTGCGGTAGATATCGTCGGCGGCGTTTTCGAGACGATTGATTTCGATGCAATACTCATCGATGTCGTCCAGGCGAGGCATATGAGAGACGGCTTTAACTAATTGTTCAGTGGAGTTGACGATGGTCTCGCACAGCTCCTTCGCTTCGGCAGTGGGCTTGTCGATGTGGAAAAGAACCATTCTTGATGCGGCGGCTTCGATCGCGTCCATGACGTTGTCGAGCGCCGTCGTTAAGTCGTGAATATCTTCAGCATCGATCGGCGTAAGGAACGTTTGGTTCAAGCTGCGAATCGTTCGATGGGTGATCCGGTCGCCCTCATGTTCGAGATCTTTCAGTTTCTTCCACGATTCTTGCGGATTGTCGTAATGATCCAGCATCTCCTTTAGCGCCCGGGCGCCGTCCAACGCATTTTGCGCCGATTGCTTGAACAAATCAAAAAATTTTTCCTTGTGCGGAGAGAAATTAAACATGAATCGGCCTTTCGCTGAAGTTCAGAACGTCTGTAGATAACAGCTCCCCATGGGGAATTCAATGAATGTTAAGACAAAGACTACGGCAATGTTACGAACGAAGTGGGCTGAGCCGCTTGATAATGCGATGACGAGCATAGGGCTTGCACGCGCGCCCGAATGTCATCGCGAACCTGGCGGAATACCTTCATGACTTCTTCTTCATCGCCGGTGGCCAGTGCGGGATCGGCAAGCGGCCAATGTGTGCGTGTGAATCCACCGGGCAAGGTGGCGCAGCTCTCGGCAGCGTCGCCGCACAGAGTGATGAGGTGACTTATTTGCTGCAAGGGAATCTCGTCGAGTCCTTTTGAGTACTGGCTGGAAATATCGATGCCAACTTCCTGCATGACGCGGATCGCCAAGGGGTGAACGCCCTTTGGACTAGTTCCAGCGCTGTAAATCGTTTCGCCGTTGCCAACCAACTGGCGGGCGAAACCTTCGGCCATCTGGCTGCGGCAAGAATTACCGGTACACAGAAATAAAATCCCATCCTGGGCCGTAACGTTCTCGGCGATTGGCAAAAGGATGCGAATGGTCGTGCCCTTATTGAGCTCGCTGGAGATTTTTAGCTCGCCGCCAAGGGCCTGGACAATATGTTTGACGATCGCCAAGCCCAGGCCTGTGCCGCCAAGATCTCGCGATCGCGCCCTGTCGACACGGTAGAAGCGCTCGGTCAGTCGCGGTAAATCTTTTTCCGGGATGCCCACGCCGCTGTCGGCGACTGAGAGTTCGATTTGCCGAGCGCCGTTGTCAGCTTGGCATTCCGCGGCGCTAATCGTCACTTTGCCGCCAGACGGCGTATATTTGACGGCATTGTCAACCAGATTGATCAACAGCTGCTGCAATCGATCCGGGTCGCCGTTTATTTTGCCGCATGTGACCGATATCTCATGGCTGAGTTTTATTTCTTTCTTGGCCGCCCGCTCCCAGAAGATTTCTAGGACTTGTTGCACAAGTTTGCCGGTATCGACCGGCCGCAGTGCGATCTGGACTTTCCCGGACTCGAGATCGGACAAGGTCAATAGATCTTCGGTCAGCCGGCCGAGCCGTTCGGCGTGGCGCTCAATCACTTCGAGAAACTGTTGTCGCTCTTTAGCATCGGCGGGCGGCGAATGGATGAGTGTTTCGACATAGCCTTGGATCGCCGTGAGCGGCGTTCGGAGTTCGTGGGAAACGTTGGCGACGAAGTCGGAGCGAATCGTTTCGAGCCGTTTGATTTTCGTGACATCGTGGAAGACTAGGATCGAGCCCAAGGTCAGGCGATGGGCATTGCGCAGGGGCGCCGCGTTGACGCTGAACCAATAGCCATCTTCTAGTTCAATCTCTTTGCTGTAGGGGCGGCTGGTGAAGTCAAACTTCAAGGCTTCATCCAAGATCAACCGAATTTCCGGATGGCGGGAAATTTCGAGTACCGACGCGCCATGCACTTCGCGTCCGGCGGGCACTCCGAACATCGCCTTGGCTTGGTCGTTGATGACCAGCACGTTGCCCTTGGGATCGAGCACTAGCACGCCCTCGATCATACAGCGCAGGATCGAATCGGCCTTTTCTTTTTCGCCGATGATATCCGCGAGGTTGCTGCGAATGCGCTGGCACATGTCGTTCAAATGGCGTTCCAAGAGGCCTAATTCGTCTTGTTCGTTGCCGGGGAAAAAATCTTGCGGGAAGCGGCCCTGGGTAACCTTGCCGGAGAACTGCACCAGATGTTGCACGCGCCTGCTGAGATACCGTGAAAACCACCAAGCAATGATTAGGCTGGCGGCAAAACCGAGTAGCAACCCGGTTGCTAACGAGCGGCGCATACTGCTCAGCACGCTGTCGATTTCCTTCAGAGAGATGGCGAGGCGTACGATCCGCTCCTGGTTGGCGCCGCGCTGATGAAATGCCCGGTAGAGCATATCGAAGCCGACCGTGGTGCTGTAGCGTTGGGCGCTGCCGGTAAGGGACTTTACCGCTTCGATCACCTCCGGCCGGCCGCGATGGTTTTCCATATTAGCCGACGGCTCCGCGGAGTCGCCTAACACTTTACCGTCGAGGCCGATCACGGTTATGCGCGAGTCCAGTTCTCCGGCGAATTGGCGGCAAAGTGCGTCCAGTTCATCGCCTTCCACGCCAAAGGGCAACACCCGGCCGAGCAGTTGGGCCTCTTGGTCCATCCGACTGCTGAGTGTGGTGATATAAAAATTGCGAATGAGGTCGCTGGCGGAAACGTAGAACCCCAGGACTAGCAGCAGCGCGACCGCAAGGTAAGAATAAAATACTTTTGCAACGAGACTACGATTCCAAAGCCTTTTCATCGAACTTGTAGCCGACTCCGCGCAAGGTCAGAATCCATTTGGGATGACTATCGTCTTTTTCGATGGCTTTGCGCAAGCGGCGAATATGCACATCGACGGTGCGCGGTGTGACGAAGGTGTCGCCGCCCCAGACGCGATCAAGGAGTTGGTCGCGGTTGAGCACCCGGTTGGGATTCTGCACTAAGAACTTCAATAACTCGAATTCCTTAAGCGTCAATTTGATAGGCTTTCCACCGACTTCAACTTCGTATGTGGCAAAATCGATTCTTAATACACCCTTGCCGTAGGCTGGCAGTGTTTCACTTTGGGCTGCGCCGTTGGTTCGGCGCAAGATCGCACGCACTCGGGCAACCAGTTCACGCGGACTAAAGGGCTTAGCCAAATAGTCATCCGCGCCTAATTCCAGCCCCAGAACTCGGTCGGCTTCACCCGCCTTGGCGGTTAACATAAGGATCGGCAACTTGGCGGTTTCGTCTTGGCCACGGAGCGTTCGACAAACCTCTAACCCTGACATACCTGGCATCATCAGGTCGAGGATGACCAGATTGGGTTTGTCGCGCTGAATAAGTTTAAGCGCCTGGTCGCCGCTTTCAGCTTCGATAACTTTGTAATGGTCCTGGGTCAGGTTGTAGCGCACCAGTTTGCGGATATCGGGCTCGTCTTCAACAACGAGAATTATGTATGCGCCATTTCCCATAAGTAATTAAACCGATGGCGGCAGTTGCTTCATGTGACGAATGCTTTTGCCCTTAACCATGAAGATCACCATTTCAGCGATATTGGTCGCATGATCGGCAATACGATC
>JBGTCC010000460.1:0-5562 GCA_041749055.1 Thermodesulfobacteriota bacterium
ATTCTCGGTGTCAATGTCGAGTACACGCCACGAATCATGCCGGGACAGTCGACACCGCTAAAAAGTTTTCGTTCCGACGGCAATATCGACAGCACCCAGCTGGCGATGCGCATCCGGGCCAAGAAAGGCGTGATCGTCGCCACCGGCGGCATGACCAGCGACGTGAACTTCCGCCGCATGTTCGATCCACGCCTGACCGAAGTGCTGACCGTCGCCGGCGAACCCTACAGCTATCAGGACGCCAGCGGCGAGCGCGCCGCCATGGAAATCGGCGCGTCCCTGTGGGGTTTGGTGAACCAGACCCTGGAGAACGGCGATAACATTCGTTGCCAACGGGTTCTTGGCACGAAATGGAATTATATGACTTGGGAGTTCGATAGTCCGATCTTCCCGCTGGTGCGGGCGCAGGGGTTAAGCCTTAAAGACTGGCAGAATCTGATCTTGGTCAACCAGGTCGGCAAGCGCTTCTACGACGAGACCAAGGGCGACTATCCGCACGGTAACGTTTGCGGCGACATCGATCCCTATACGCCCAACGATTATCGCAACAACGAAAACATTCACTACCATCCGAGCAACTACAACTTTTTCAACGCCGCCGTGGCGATGAATGAATATTCGGAGTCGCCGGAATATTCCGCCGGGCCGATCTGGGCGATCTTCGACTCAGAGGCGGTGGTGCGCAACAAGTGGGATGTCGAGCCGCCCTACGTCGATCCAGACGGCTACTTCTTCAGCGCCAATACGCTTAAAGAGCTGGCCGCCAAGATCAAGAGCGAGTTTCAAGCCAAGCCAATGAAAGGCGAAGTTCTGGAAGCCACCGTGGCGCGCTACAACTCCTTTGTCGATGCCGGCAAGGACGAAGACTTCGGCAAGCCGTCGCCCAAGTACAAGATCGAAAAGCCGCCGTTCTACGCCGCCTGGAGCACGCCCAACGTGCACGACACACGCTCCGGTTTGAGAATCAACGCCAAATGCCAGGTCCTGGATATGAACGGCCAAGTCATCCCCGGCCTCTACTGCGCCGGCGAAAGCGCCGGCGGCTTCAACCAACATGGCTTGGGCCGCTGCACGACCCAGGGGTTTATTTCGGGGATGAACGCGGCGAAGGAGCCGAGTCGGGAATAGGGAAGAAATTTTCCGAACGGGTTGATACCAACGGGGCCGGGTGCGCAGCACCGGCCCCGTTGACTTTCATGTCCGCTCCTCGCAGTCCCTCTGCGCTCTCTCGATTGCTACGATGAATTCCAATTGCCTCGATCCCTGCGCAGAAAATCAGTTTCTTAGCGATCATGTCACGCTGTTGCTCGCCAGTCTCCGGCGTTGGACGGGGCGGGATCTGGTCGATCCGCGGTTGCCGATGGTCGAGCAAGCGCGGCAGATATTTGATGCGCCGTTCGCGGTTTTGTCGCATGACAGCGCAGCCGATCCGATACTGAACTATGGCAATCGCGCCGGCATGCAGCTCTTCGAGCTCAGCTGGGCTGGGTTGATGCGAACGCCATCGCGCTTGACCGCCGAGCCGATGCATCGTGACGAACGGGCGCGCCTGCTCGATGCAGTGACGCGCAATGGCTTCATTGACGACTATCGCGGCGTTCGAGTTTCCAGGACCGGGCGGCGCTTTTTGATTGAAAATGCCACGGTGTGGAATCTGTTGGATGAGACGGGCGCGCCTTATGGGCAGGCGGCGACATTTAGCGGTTGGCAGTTTCTCGATGGTCGAGGGTAAAAATCATGGACGAGATCCGCTTTGTCGATACTACGCTGCGTGATGGCCATCAAAGCTTGTGGGCTGAAGGAATGCTGACGGGAATGATCCTGCCGATCGCCGAGCGGATGGACCAGGCTGGGTTCGAGGCCATTGAACTCGTGGCGCCGTCGTTTTTCAAAAAAGCTTGCCGGGAATTCAAGGAAGACATCTGGGAGCGCATTCGCCTGGTGCGCCAGCGCATCGCCAAGACACCGCTGCGCGGCATCCGCAATCGCTATATGGCGGGCTTCCAGGTGACGCCGGCTTGTGTGACCCAGTTATGGCTGGAACGGCTCACCGCCAATGGCATTCGTGAGCTACGCAGCTCCGATCCGTCCAATACCGCTGCCAATTGGGCCGACATGGTGCGCTCCGCCAACGAAGTCGGCGTGGCTACGATTATCAACCTGACGTTCTCGGAGTCGCCGAAACACACCGATGACTACTACATCGAACGCGCGCGGCAGGCCGCGGCCTTACAGCCGGCGCGTATCTGTATCAAGGACCCCGGCGCACTGTTGACCCCAGAGTACCCGCACGTTGGTGCCAGCCGTGCTCGGCGCTGCCGGCGCTGTCCCGGTCGAGTTTCATACCCATTGCATTACCGGGCTCGGACCCATGTGCTGTTATGAGGCGATCAAGCTAGGCATCCGTTCGATCAATACTGCGATCCCACCGCTAGCCAACGGGGCATCGAACCCGTCGCTCTTCACCGTCGCGCGCAACGCCCGCGCACTGGGCTATGGCACCGCCATCGATGAAGCGGTGCTGCAGCCGGTGGAAACGCGTTTCAATTTTATCGCCAAGCGCGAAGGTTTTGCGTCCGGTGAGCCACGCGAATACGATAGCTATCACTACCACCACCAAGTTCCCGGCGGGATGATTTCCAACTTTCGTTTCCAGCTGGGCAAGCTCGGTATGGCTCATCGCACTGGCGAAGTGTTGGAGGAAGTCGCCCTGGTGCGCCGGGAGCTGGGCTATCCGATCATGGTCACGCCGTACTCGCAGTTCGTCGGCGTCCAGGCGGCGATGAACGTGATTCTCGGCGAGCGCTATAAAGAATGCACCGACGAAGTGATTCAGTACGCTCTCGGAACCTGGGGCGAGGAAGAGAGCGCATCCATCGACGCCAATGTGAAGGATCAGATTCTCAACCGGCCGCGGGCGCGGGAGTTAAAGAGTGCCCCAGCGCCTGAGCTCACGCTGCAACAGTTTCGCGCCCAGTTGGGTGGCGCCGGAATATCCGATGACGAGGCGTTACTGCGCTACTTCGCCGGCAAGGATGATGTCGAGCGGATGAAAGGTGAGGCACCGGTGCGCGACTACTTGAGCGGGCAACAGCCACTGGTGCGACTGATCGAGGAACTGAGCAAGCAGAAAAAGTTTCGTCAAATTGTCGTGCGACGCGGCAATCTGGCGATCCGCCTTGAACGCCAGGGGAGCGCGGGCAAACCCAGGATCAGTTAACGCAGCGCTCGCTCATGTAAATTGCGCGGCATAGTTATGTTGCAGAGCTACCATCGCGAGAACTGCCGCTGATATGGGAGCGCTCTTTATACATGCGCATCGCCAGATTGGCGATATCGTTGGCAACCATCTCTTCGCTATGACGCCGGCCCCCGCGAGTTTCGTATTCGATCTTGAATCTAGTGCCGTCCGTTACGGCATCCGGCGCCGAGATTCCCGCTAATTTGCCGTCGAGTCGCTCGATATAGCGGCCGATGGCGCGGAGCATTTGCCCCAGACTGGTGAATTCAACTAACTTGAATCCGGCGCTACGTTTCTCGATGGCGCGGAATTCCAGGGATTTGAGTTCGAACGTTGAATATCTGAGATGGATCAGGTCGGTGAAAGGCGGGTTCGGATCGCCGCATACCAATACATAATCGCCATCATCGTAGCGTAAATCGAAGATGTCGATGTTTTGCTTATCGAGCTGTTGGCCGATGGTGCGAAGCTCTCGTGAGTGGAGGTAACGAATCACCATGGCTCGGGTTTTATCTCATCCGCTTGCCCCACGCAAACCGAAAATGGCGGAAGCGCCCGGCGTTCAAGTTGAACGGCTGCGCCAATCCGCTAATATCCAGTGGCTGTGCTCGGGCGCGGCAATTTTTTTCGCCTTACACGTTTTCTCTCCTCTGAGTAATAATGAAAAGTGCGGCGTATCACGCAATGGCCGGTCTCAAACCATCCGACGCAACAGGACTGTGGATAGAGAGCGGGGTTGAATGGGCCGAGGATTGCGCATGGCGCTTGGCCATTCTGACCGGTGGTGAGGTTTGATGAGTTTCGTCATGCCGGCGCAGGCCGGCATCCATCTTCGGCTGCGGCGTCTTGCCCTCGAAAAATGATCCTTGCGCTGACAGCCTGCCGGTGGATAAAACCAATATCAGGAACGGGAAAGCGGTGGGGTTCATAGCGCAGCTCCTCTTGACCGCTAGACTAAAGACGGCGGGAGCCTAGCCGAGTGTGCTCCTCTGTGTCAAATTAATCCTAACCATTTAAAAGGAGAGAGGCCATGACCGAAAAGTTTGAAACCTTGTTACTGAGCCGCGATGGCGGCATCACGACAATTACGTTTAATCGTCCGGAAAAACGCAACGCCATGAGCCCGCAGTTGCATCGCGAGATGTACCAGGTGTTGACCGAGCTGCGCTACGACAAGCAAACCAAGGTCGTGATTCTTACCGGCGCGGGGGATAATTTCTGCGCCGGGCAGGATTTGAAACAGTACGGCTTGGAGATGGAGTCCCAGCCCGAATGGGTGAAGGACGAAATTCGCGAGAAAGTGCGCAAGTGGCGCACCGAGCTCCTGCGCACTTTGCCGCAGCCGATCATCGCGCGCATCACCGGCTGGTGTTTGGGCGGTGCGCTCACTGTCACGGTGGGCTGCGACGTGGCGATCGCCGCCGATGACGCCAAGTTCGGCCTGCCGGAGGTCAACTTCGGCCATTTCCCCGCCGGCGAGACGACACCGATCTTGGCCAATTATTTACAATCCAAGCACGGCCTCTACTACGCCTTGTCGGGCAAAATGATGTCGGCTCACGAAGCCGAACGGATCGGTCTGATTTCGCGCGTAGTGCCCCACGCCGAACTCGATAACGAAGTGAACGAGTTCGCCATGTGTCTCGCCGAGAAGAGCCCGCGGGCGTTACGAGCCGTTAAAGAGGCATGGTACACGAGTATGAAAGCCTCGCCGGATGTCGGCTTCACGATTTCCAACTTTATTTCCGAGCGGATTATTCGTGAGCAGGGCGGGCGGCCGGGACTGGAGCAGTTCGTCCAGAAAAAACTCCGTCCCGTGTCCGGAACGATGAAATTGGAAAAGGAATAGGGTAGTCACCCATTCCTCGGCGATGCCGGAGGGTGTCGTCAAATTATCAGCGAATCGGCTATAATTCTTGTCATGCTACATGCAAAAACTTTCAGGGCGGTCGGTGAGTCGCTCGAATCCCTCGGTGTACTGACTTTTACTTTAGAAAAAGCTGGGCCCGGCGTTACCGTTCGCACCAACGATCCGCTCGACCCGTCGAAGTTGGCTAAAGCGAATCTTTCGGAAAAGGTTTGGGAAATCGAGGCTAGCTCGCGGCGGCAGGCAAAACTGTTTCGCGAGGATGGCGTGCTGCATTATGACGCCAGTTATGTTTCCTGGCTCGATGCCCAAGGCCAGAGCAACCGGCGCAAACGATGATCCGCGCAGGCGAGCAGCACGAAGACTCTGCCTGAGCTGATGCGCTCTCTCGGCCGCCATCTCGATCGCGTTGAGCCCCATACGTTTCGGATCTCCTGGGGTAATGAAGAAGTCC
>JBGTCC010000461.1:0-8954 GCA_041749055.1 Thermodesulfobacteriota bacterium
TTTGTTTGCAGAGGCATTTGCGGTCAAGCGTGTCAATTCGCACAGTGGTGTCTGAGTCGTTGAGCTGTAAGATTTATTCAAGCGGGGAAACTTTGTCGAGGTGTTCGCGCTCCGGATCGGCAATCCATTTGAGGAGGTAGAGCAGAATGAAACTAGGCAATTTGTCTTTTAATAAATATTGGATTGGGTTGGTCGCTGCAAGCTTTGTCGCCGTCGCCGGTTGCGCCACTGAGACCGCCAAGAAGCCGGAGCCGACATCTCGGTCAAGCGGCGCGGCTGCTGCACCGTCAACCGTCCGCGCGCCTGTGGAGAAGCCCGTTGTCTCAGCGAACCCGGCGTCGCCGGGTTCGAGCTTGGACGCGTTACGCCAAGGCAAGGCCGCCGCGGATGGACCGATGAAATCGATCTATTTCGCCTTTGACAGCTACGTTCTGACTGCCGATTCACGGGCGGTTTTGAAGGCTAACGCCGGGTGGTTAAAAGCCAACCCCGGCAGTATGGTCGAGATCGAAGGCCACTGTGACGAGCGCGGCACCACCGAATACAACCTCGCCTTGGGCGCCAAGCGGGCGCGAGCCGCGATGGATTATTTAATAACCCTCGGTGTCAATGCCGCGCGTATGAAGACCATTAGCTATGGCGAGGAGTTACCGGCATGCCGCGAAGCGACGGAAGCTTGTTACCTCGATAATCGCCGCGCTCGCTTCGTCGAGATTCGTCCGCGGCCGGTGTCATGATCGTTCGGCGGCGACGATTCAAAGGCTAGTTAATTTTGCTTCATGGCCGATATCCCCCGGCAAAAAATTATTCCGCTTTACCTCGATTAAGCGCTTGACAAGTTAACGCTACGTAAAGTATAGGACGAATGACTTAGATACGGGACTTAAGTCTTAATAACTGGGAGGCATCAATGAAGAATTATTTATCGATCACCAATACCGCCGCGGTGGTTGCGCTCGCGTTTGCGATCAGTGCTTGTTCGTCGCAGGAAGAGATGGTCGCCAAACCGGCGCCCAAGCCGGCCGCGCCGGCACCCGCGGCAGCGGCAAAGGTCGAAGCGAAAGACGAAGCGAAAGCACCAGCGGCGAAGGCAACCAAAATTGCCGGCGACGTGGGTCTTTTGGATACGGAAAAAAATTATCTGATTATCGTCACCAAAGAAGGTAAGCTGGTGACGGTGGATTATGATTCTAAGTTCCAACCGACGATGAGGACGCCAAAACCATCTAAAGTCGCGGATATCGGTCTTGGTTCCTCGGCGACGGTGACCTACACCAAAGTGGGCGACAAGAACATCGCCAGCAACGTCGAGTATCTGCCGGCGAAGGGCGAGTAGTAACGCCTGACGAGAGCCGAGTAAAAGACGCACGTCATAAGGAGAGACTGACATGAAAACAAATCAGCAAATTGTCGGTGCCATCGCGATAATCGCCGCCGCAGCCGTTGCGTTACCCTCGGTTGCGCAGGAGAAGAAGGCCGAAGCCAAGCCTGAAGCCAAGGCCAAGGCCGAGAAAGTAGCCGGCGATATCGGTTTGCTCGACACGGAAAAGAATTACATGATCGTGGTCACCAAGGATGGCAAGCTGGTCACAGTGGACATTAACCCAAAGACCAAGGTCACGGTACTTATAGACTCAAAGGCAAAGATGGCCGATGTCGGATTGGGTTCGTCGGCTCAAGTCGAATACGTCACCAAGGGTGAGAAGAACTTTCTCTCGAAGATGACATTCGTTCCCGCTAAGGGCGAGTAGTTTACCGGGCCGCGGTCGGCCCCGTCACACTAATCGCCGCGTAGCCGAGACAGTTTCCTTCTCAGGTCGTCAGAGGCACAGAAAAAGAAATCTTTGTCCCGCTTGAGGGGGAGGACTTGAGAGCAAGTTTTCCCCCTAGTTTTTCAATTCTCTCCTTCATGCTGCGCAATCCCAGCCCTCGGCCATTTTCGGCGGCGTGCAAGTCCAATCCGATGCCGTCATCTTGGAGAGAAACCTCAATGGCGCTCGCGCATCGGTTGAGTCGAAATTGGACACGCGATGCATGTGAGTGACGGGTGATATTGGTTAAACCTTCGCGCAAAACATAATAGAGCTCTCGCTCGATTTCGGCCGGGAGATTGAGATTTTCCGGTTCGCAATCCAGGATCACTTCCAGCCCCAGCCCTTCCTGGATAAATCGCAGCTCGTCTTGCAGCCGTGCGACCAGAGTTCCTGACATGATGGGATGATCCGTCTTGCCCGCCAGGAATGCGCGGAGGTCTTTCATCGTCGACCGAGTTAACTCTTCCGCCGCTTGCAGTTCCTGAATTGCTTCGCTTTGCGACCCGGGTAGCCGTCTGCGGGTGATTTCAAGGCGCAGAATCAAGGTGGCTAGCGATTGCAGGATGCCGTCATGGATGTCGAACATGATTCTCCGGCGTTCTTGAAGCGTGGCAACATGGGTCGCGGTTTGGGACAGCGCCAGCAGTTTCTGATTCTGGCTCTTCTCGAATTTGCTGATGTAGCCAAATGTGGCGGCTAGAAAGACCAGGTAGAGACTCCGAACGACGATGGTGTCGATGCCGATCGGTTCGGCGCCTGCTTCGGCGGCTAACGTTAACCGAATGCTTGCGTAGATGGCAACGCCGATGAGTGCCACCGGCAGACTGCCTTTAAGGCCCCAACGCAAGCTCGCGGTGATGACTGGAAATGTGTAATAAAAGAAAAATGGGGTTCGGGTGCCGCCGGTGGAGAATACGATAAGCGCGATCCAGACGACATCCAAAGCCGTCGCAATCGAGCCAAACCGCGAAAACGTGAATGTCCTTCGCAGGACAAAAACAAGAGCGATGCCGCTGTAAAAAAGGAAAAACCCGAGCACGAGAGCTGACATTAGAGGGAAGCGCGCAATGCGTTCCGGATTGAGCTGGATGACGGCGATCGCCACCACAGCGATAGCTAGCCGCAGCCACGCCACAGCGCGTTCCCGTTCGAGGAACCAGCTCTTGTCGAGCGGCGTGCTACCGGTCGTGGCCATGGTCATAAGCTTGAAAGCGCTATTGCGCTCATTTTTTGAGAAATCGCCCGGTGCGCCGGTATTAGTGGCTCTGGCCCATCAGCAAGAGCGCCGCTTTGAAGCGATTGTTGACTTTGAGTTTGTCGAAGATGTTGGTCAAGTGAGTTTTGACAGTCTTTTCACTGATGAAAATTTTCTTGCCGATCTCCTCGTTGGTAAGGCCTTCGGCGACCAGCTTGAGAATTTCCATCTCGCGTTTCGTCAGTGATTGGATACTTTCGTCCGGTTGTGGCAGCGTCGCTCTCTCCACCGGCCGGGAGCCGGCGATCTCTGCGAAAGCGTCCTTAGCGGGCACATCATTGTCGACCCAAAATGCGCCGTTATGGACGGCTCTTATCGCCTGGATCACGGTAGCCGATGGCGTTCCCTTCGAAATAAAACCCCTCGCTCCGCTTTTTGCGGCATTCAAGACGTTCTCTTCTTCAGTGAACGCCGTCAGAACCATGACTTGAGTCGCGGGGCTCTTGGCGCTGACGCCGAGAAGGTTTTGCACCGGGTCGCCTTTGGGCATCTTTAAATCGAGAAGCAGGATATCGGGCTTGGTGCGCTCAATGGTTTTGCCAAGCTCGTCGCCGTCCGCGGCTTCGCCGACCACCAGAATATCTTTCTCTAACGAAAGAATTCTCCGCAAGCCGTCACGAAAAAGCGGGTGATCGTCGGCAATTACGACTTTTATCGGTGTCATCGTCAACCTCGCCTCTTATCCACGAAATCTAAGACTGGAATCGTATATGCGAGGGAGCATACATCAACCAATTTTGCGTGCAATCTGCACCGTTGCCTGGATCGTTGCCTGGAATCGTTGCTCTAGGACTTAAGTCTTGTTCATAGTCGGCTCGACTCTAGGTCTGTTCGAAAAACCCTACCTAATGCGTATTGAGAAGATAGCGACGGTCACGATAAGTAATTAGCACAGTTAATTAGCAATTTTGTTTCAGCACGGAGGAATGATGAAGAATTTGGTGTCAGTGAGTGGATTGGCATTGTTAGCGATGTCGCTGGGTTTCATAGCGTGTTCGACGCAAGAGGAGATGGTCGCCAAGCCGGCGCCGAAACCTGCTGCTGCGGCAGCTGCTAAGACCGAAGTGAAAGCTGAAGCGAAAGCCGAGGCGAAGGCTGAAGCGAAGGCGGCGGCAACCAAGATCGCAGGGGATGTCGGATTGCTGGATACCGAAAAGAATTACCTGATTGTGGTAACCAAAGAAGGCAAGCTGGTGACGGTGGATTATGACGCAAAGTTCCAACCGACCCAGCGCGACATGAAGCCCGCCAAGATTGCCGACATCGGTCTTGGGTCGGCAGCCACGGTGGTTTACACCAAGGATGGCGACAAAAATATAGCTTCAAGTGTCGAGTTTCTCCCGGCAAAAGGGGAGTAGCCGCACGCGCAACCGAGCAAAATACGCATCACAAGGAGAAATTGACATGAATACAAGCAAGCAAGTTCTAGGCGCAATGGCCACGATGTTCGCGATATCGGTGGCGTTGCCGGTGGTGGCGCAGGAGAAGAAGTCTGAAGCCAAGTCCGAAGCCAAGGCTGAAGCCAAGGCCAAAGCGGAAAAAGTTTCCGGCGATATCGGCTTATTGGATACCGAAAAAAATTACATGATCGTCGTGACCAAAGACGGCAAGCTGGTCACTCTAGATTACAATGCTAAAACCAAGGCAACGGAACTTGTCGATACCAAAGCGAAGATGGCCGATGTCGGCTTGGGTTCGTCGGCGACGGTCGAGTATGTAACCAAGGGTGAGAAGAATTTCCTGTCGAAGATGACCTTCGTTCCCGCCAAGGGCGAATAGTCCTCGCAATCGAGCTGCAAGACTCAAAGGGGCGGTTCAACTACGGTTGCGCCGCCCCTTTTTTCTGGTTGCGTTCCGGGGAGTCAATGCCTCGGCTGAGTTTCCGAGACCTCTAGTGCCGGCAATTTCTGCCGTTGACTTATTTTTTTAATGCCTTTGGGCCATCGGGTAGCGCTGCTGGCCATTCCACTTACTTGGTTCGGCCATCTAGTTCTCCCCGTAGATTCCCCGTCCCTCAATGGCCATTTAACTTTCAGTTTTCCCCGGGTGCCGGCGTTACCGCGATGCGATCAGAGGATGCAGCCATCCAAGGTCGTCTATCCGCTTGCCTTAGTCGGGGCGCGAGAATATGATCCGGTCGCTTTACCAACAAGGAATTGGCAAATCCCGAGCGAGGAAATTTTTATGGCCGATTTATCGAAACTCCGCGAGCTGGTGGCGCAATCCTGCCGCATGCTTGGCAAACTTAACTTAACCAAGGAGCCGAGCGGCCATGTCAGCGCGCGGGTTCCCGGCGCAGACAAAGTGTTGATCAAAGCGCGCGGGCCGGAGGAGTCGGGGCTGCGCTTCGTCACCGCGCGCGACATCATTACCGTCGACTTCAACGGTAAGAAAGTCGCCGGCGGCGACGGCCTCGATGTGCCCCAGGAAGTGTTCATCCACACCTGGCTGTACAAGAGCCGCCGGGATGTCGAGAGCGTGGTGCACGTCCATCCCTTGACCGTCGTGCTGTTTACGATTTGCGACAAGCCGATCGAGCCCCTGTATGGCGCCTACGATCCATCAGGATTGCGTTTGATTGTCGAAGGTCTGGCAACCTACCCGCGCAGCATTACGGTTTCCAATGAGAAACTCGGCGAAGAATTCGCCAAGGCGATGGGTGACAAGCCGGCCTGCCTGATGCGCGGTCACGGCATCACCAGCGCCGGTCCTGGCGTGGCGGACGCGACGCTGACGGCGATCAAGCTTAACGACGCCGCGACGATCAACTACCAAGCCCACCTACTCGGCGCGCCGCGGCCGATACCCCAGGAAGACATCGATATACTGGTCGGTAAGTCGCGCGGCGCCGGCAACCAATCCGTGCATGCCAATTCCAACTGGCGCTACTACTGCAAGCTGCTCGACGAAGACTCTTAAATTTGCGCGTTCAAGCCGTTCAAGTAGTTCAAACCGTTCAAATCGTTTCGGATCTCGGGTGTCGATCGCTTGCAATTTTTGTCCATGAGCGCTGCCGTCCTGGAGTTTCGCGATGTGGTCAAACGCTTCGGCGCGGTCAATGCCGTCGACGGCGTGAGTTTTACCATCGAGCGGGGCGAGATCTTCACCCTGCTTGGGCCGTCCGGTTGCGGCAAGACGACCACGCTGCGTCTGGTCGCCGGTTTGGAAGAACCCGATGGCGGCGAGATTTTCATTGCTGGGAAAAGCGTCGCGGCACCCGCCCGTGGATTTAACTTGCCGCCGGAAAAGCGCCGGCTCGGCATGGTATTCCAGTCCTACGCGATCTGGCCGCATCTGTCGGTTTTCGAGAATGTCGCTTTTCCGTTGCGCGTGCGCCGCGAGTCGAATGAAACCGTCCGCCGGCGGGTCGAGCATGGGCTGGAACTCGTCGGCCTCGGCGGCTTTGCCGAGCGCGGTGCGACCGAGCTTTCCGGCGGTCAGCAGCAGCGCGTGGCGCTAGCCCGCGCGCTGGTCTACGAGCCGGAGATTCTTTTGCTCGACGAGCCGCTGTCCAATCTCGATGCTAAACTGCGCGAGCAGATGCGCGTCGAGATTCGCGCGTTACAGAAACAGCTCGGTCTCACGGTGCTTTACGTCACCCATGACCAGGCCGAAGCGATGACGTTGTCGGACCGCATCGCGGTGGTGCATCGCGGCCGATTCGAGCAGGTAGGCACACCGGAAGAAGTCTACGAACAGCCGCAGAGCGAATTCGCCGCCGGTTTTTTGGGGCGCATGGTAAGTTTTGACGGCCATGTCAAAAAAAGCGCTTTGGGGTGTTGGGTTGAGTTGGCTGGCAACGTCGCTCAATGTCCGGTGGCGGCTGCGCTGGTGACAGCGTTCGCTGACGGCGCGCCGGTTCACCTGCAAACCCGGCCGGAGGACATCGAGATCTTAGCCGACGGCGAACTGCACCCGTATCAAATGCTTGCCACCGTCGATCAGGTCGCTTACCTGGGCGAGAGTTTTGAATATCACGTCCGCGCCAGTGGGATCGCCTTCGTGTTGACTGCGGCAAAAAAATACCGCTACCAAATCGGCGAATCGATGCGCTTGGCGCTCGATCCATCGCGCCTTCACATTCGCGCAGCGTGATTGGCGATGGCAATTATCGCTCCAACAGCGATGCCGCGATGGCGGCGAATTCACCTCCGGCCGATTCGCCTGGCGGAGTTGTCGTTCTTAATCTTTCTCCTCGTCGCCATGGGATTGCCGTTATTGTTTTTGCTCGCCGGTAGTTTCAACCTGAGCGCGCCCGGAAAACCGGCGGTTTACGGCGTAGACAATTGGCTTCATGCCTTTACCGACAGCGCAACGGTGAACGCCTTGTGGATGAGTTTTCTGCTTTCAGTGGTGCGGCTGATTCCGGCGATGATTTTGTCGGTGTCGTTCGCCTGGCTGATCGCCCGAACCGACATGCCCGGCGGCAAGTTCATCGAGGCGATCTGCTGGATCGCTTACTTCGTGCCGGATTTTCCCTTGGTGCTGGCGTGGATATTGTTGCTCGATCCCAACTTCGGCTTTCTCAATAGCGTCGCCAAGAGTGTACCAGGGGTCGACGGCGCGCTGTTCAACCCCTACGGCTTTTGGGGCATCGTCTGGGTGCACACTTCCACCGGCGGCATTTGGTTCAAGGTGATGTTGCTGGTGCCGGTGTTTCGCCGGCTGGGCGCGACTCTCGAAGAGGCGGCACGGGTGGCTGGCGCCAATACGACGACCATGCTCTGGCGCATTACGCTGCCGGTTTTGGCGCCGATGATCTTGGCGGTGTCGGTGTTGAGCTTCATCCGCGGCTTGCAATCCTTCAACACCGAGTTGTTGCTCGGCACGCCGGCGGGAATCTACGTCTACTCGACCAAGATTTACGACCTTCTTCAGCGCGAGCCGCGCGCTTACGGCGAGGCCACGGCGTTAGGCTCGGTGTTTTTATTCGTCCTCGCGGTATTGCTATTTTTCTATTGGAAGTTTTTGCGCGGCGGCAAGAAGTTTACCGTGGTTACCGGTCAGGGTTATTCCACATTGCGCGTGAAGTTGGGCAAATGGCGTCGCGTCGCCTTCGCCGGCTGTCTTCTCTACGTCGCCGTGACGATGCTTTTGCCGCTGGCATTTCTGGTCATCGGATCGTTCATGCGACGTTACGGCTTTTTCAGCATCGCTGCGCCGTTCACTTTGAATCATTGGTACAACATGCTCAGCGATCCGATCTTTTTGATCGCGCTAAAAAATAGCTTGATTATCGCCACCACAACAGCCTTCGGCGGCGTCTTGCTCTATTCCGCCCTGGCTTATTTAATAGTTTCGCGGCGTACCATTACCGGTCCACTTTTGGAGAGTCTCAGTTGGGTACCTCATGCGCTGCCGGGGATTCTTTTAAGTCTCGGCGTGCTCTGGCTGTTCCTGGCGACGCCGCTGCGGTTTTTTCTTTACGGCAGCGTTTGGGGTATCGCCGTGGCGCTCATTCTCGCTGACAGTCCGGTGACCACCCAGGCCTTCAAAGCCGGGCTGCTGCAATTGGGCGGAGATTTGGAAGAGGCGGCGCGGGTGAGCGGCGCGACCTGGGGCTACACTTACCGACGCGTGCTCCTGCCGCTGTTGGCGCCGATCGCGGCGGCGGTGGGGCTGATGAATTTCGGCAGCGCCTTGACCAGCATCAGTACACCTGTGCTACTTTACAGCCATGAGTCGCGGCCGCTGGCGATCTTGTTGCTCGAATATAGCTTCACCGGCGAACTGGAACGGGCGGCAGCGCTGGGTTTGCTGATTACGGTGATCATCGGCGCCATGATGCTGGTGGGGCGCAAGTTGGGCTTGCAGCTGGCGGGGAGCGATTGATGACAATTCCATTCAGGAGAAACGAGATGCGGCGAGCGTGGTTGCTCATGGTT
>JBGTCC010000462.1:0-10729 GCA_041749055.1 Thermodesulfobacteriota bacterium
TCCTTGGATTAGCGAGCCATTCCCGATGAGGAAACCACCGACTGGAGAGCCGTGTGCGGGAGAACCGCATGCACGGTTCGGAGGGCGGGGACGGCGAAAGCCGTCTCCGACCCCTATCAGGCTAATTCGGCGGGGAACAAACCTGGATTCCCGCCTGCGCGGGAATGACGATTCGGGCAGATGAGCATGTAGAGGGGAATCCATCCATTTTCATTGTCTGTTGACGAGCGTAAGCTCATGAACACTTCGTGGTGAAAAGTAAGGAGCTACTATGGCGCTACAACTGACTATCGCGTGCGGCGATTACGATCGCACCCACCCGTTGATCGATGGCTCGGTCACGCCGGAGGGGATCGAGCTCAACTGGTTGACCTTGCCCCATCTGGAGATCTGGACGCGCATGCTCAATTACTACGACTTCGACGCTTCGGAGATTTCGCTGTCGTCGTACATTATCGCGCGGTCGCTCGGTAAGCCGCTGACGGCGATTCCGGTGTTTCCGGCGCGGGCGTTTCGCCATTCGTATATTTTCATCAATACCAAGAGCGGTATTCGTGAGCCCCAAGATCTCATGGGCAAGCGCGTCGGCTTGGCCGAGTTTCAACAGACCGCGACGGTGTGGATACGCGGCACGTTGCAGCATGAATACGGCGTCAGTCTCGATGCCATCGAGTGGTTTACCTGGGTGCCGCGCTCGCGCATGGAAATGGAGCTGCCCAAGCGCTACAAAGTCACCCATCTGACGCCGGACAAGAGGCCGGATCGAATGCTTTTCGAGGGCGAGCTCGACGCGATCATGATTCCCAGTCTGTTCCCCTCGCTCTTCAATCCGCCACCCCATGTGCGGCGTTTGTTTGAGGACTCGCCCAAAGTGGAGGCCAAGTATTACAAAAAGACCGGCATCTTTCCGATCATGCATTCAATTGCGTTGCGCCAAGGTGTTTGGGAGGCCCATCCATGGGTGGCGCGCAGCTTGTTCAAAGCCTTTCAGCGCGCCAAGGAAGATGCCTACGCGCGACTGAAAGATTTGTCGCCCTACAAGATCAGCTTGGCCTGGTTCCGTGGGCCGGTGGAGGAACAGCAGCAGATACTCGGCGATGACCCCTGGCCGTACGGTTTCGAGAAAAATCGCCAAGTCGTGGAGACCCTCATGGGTTATCTCTACGAACAGGGACTGGCCGAGAAGAAAGTCAGTGTAGAAGAATTGTTCGCGCCGAACACGCTGGATCTGTAGATTCGTTAGGTTCCAGTCGTTCCATTGGTTCCAATTGTTCCAAAGGTGCCGAGACACTTGGAACTTCATAGAACGATTGGAACGGCTGGAACCTCCCCGGCTATAACCCAATCTGCGGCTTGCCCGGCCCTTCTTCGCGGTATAGGCCGAACGGTTTTAGCACCGGCGCGTCGTTCATCGAGAAGAGAATCGCATCGTCGCTCGCTGCGGTGTTGGCGTGTTCATGCCAGTGCCATAGCGGCACGACGAAGCAGTCGCCCTTTTGCCAGTGGAATGGTTTACCCTCGATCACGGTCGTGCCTTCGCCGCGAAAGGCGTGGTAGATCGCTGTGCTGGTGTGGCGGTGCGCTTGGGTGCGCTGGCCGGGTTTCAATAACTGTATCCAACAGGATATGGTCGGCAGGGTCGGTCCGCCGGTGAGCGGATTGACATATTCCATGGCGTAGCCTTCGTAGGGATTGGCTGCGCCTTCGGAGAGCTTTTTAAGCGCCGGATAAATATCGCGCCAGCGGTAATGCAGCGGCGGGTTGGGCGCTGGTTCATCGCCGGTGACCGGCCGGGCCATGCCGTAGACGCTGGTTTCATATCGCGGTTCGGCCAACGGCATGCGCTTTTCCGGGAAGGGTTCGAAGGAGATCACCTGCAACGACTGCACGAACGGCACGTCGAGGCCGTCGATCCAGACCATCGGCTCGGCGCCGTCATGGGCATGCTCGTGCCAGGCCCAGCGCGGCGTGAGGATCAAATCGCCGTCTTCCATCACCATCTTTTCCTGGTCGACGTTGGTGTAAGCGCCCTTGCCCTGCAAGATGAAGCGGATCGCCGACATGGTGTGGCGGTGTGGCGGCGCGACTTCGCCGGGCTGAATCATCTGCAATGACATCAGCAAAGTGTGCGTGGTCATCTCGATGTCTTGCACGCCGGGATTGACGAGTCTGAGAGTGCGCCGTTCGGCGGCCCCGCGCTCGACGGCGATCTGATCGCGTGCTTGCAGCAGGCCGTCGTAGATGTCGGCCCATTTCCACAGGTGCGGTACTACCTTGGTATTGGGATCGCCGGGACGGGCACCGGCGGGGATGCGCCAGATGCCGGAGATCCATTTTTCGGCGAGGCGGCGATCGAGCTCTTCGACATTGGCGATTGGGCCGTTCATGGGTACCTCATGTTCTTTCCGGCAAATTATTGTGACGACGCGGTTGCATCCGCTGTTTCACAGCAGATACGAAAAACCTATCTGATAACTCACCGATGCTTTGGTGCTTATCAAATTTACCGGCGTTGATCCAGGATTAAGTAACCACCGACGCAGCTGGGAACTAACGAAAGGTTTTCCAACATGGCGCTGAACGGGCGGTTGTCCGCTCTTGAATCATGGCGTCGATGCTCGCGCGGGATATTGAGCGGACAGTTTTGTTAAATCCATGAACGCCTATTTGATCGCAGGTTGCAGGATAAATTGTGCATTTATGTCATCAATCAAGTTTAAATAGAGCATTCCGGTAATCCTTCGCGTGGGTTAGAAAGCATTTCCGCCGAGTATCCTCGTCGATTGACGGCCCCCAAATTGCTGCGGCCTAGTTCGTTTCGAGGAGGTTGATCATGAGGAAGCTTGGCTATGCTCTGGTCGCACTTTGCATCAGCGCCGCATCCGCCTACGCGCAGCCGACCATACTTGATCCGAATTTGACGGTAAGTCTCGTCGCCGATAACTTGGACATTCCATCGTCCATGGCATTTATCGGCGTGGACGATATTCTAGTGTTGCAAAAGAACGACGGTAAAGTGCGCCGCGTCCTTGAAGGTGCCTTGGTGGTCAATCCGGTGCTGGATGTGGACGTTGATCCGCGCTCTTTTGGCGGGCTACTCGGCATTGCCATTCATCCGAATTTTCAGAGTAACAAGTTCGTCTACCTGTTTTACACCGAAGGAAGCGGCGGCAACGATACTTTGGGTTCGGCGGTGGCGAATCGCATCTACCGTTACACTTGGGATAGTGCCAATGGCGTTCTAGTCGCACCGCTGCTGATCATGAGTTTGCCGTTTTCCGCTTCTTCGGGAAATTACAGCGGCGTGATGGCCTTTGGCCCGGATGGTAAGCTTTATGTAACCGTCGGCGATCAAGGCTTGTCCGGTCAATTGCAAAACAATCCCGGCGGCGCCGCGCCCGACGACACCTCGGTAATTCTCCGGCTCAACGACGATGGCACAGTGTCGAAGAACAATCCTTTTTATTCTCAGGGCGGGGTCGTGGCGAAGTATTTTGCCTACGGCATACGCAACTCGTTCGGCATGGCCTTCGACCCGATCACAGGGAAGTTATGGAACACCGAGAACGGTCCGGCTAATTGGGATGAAATCAATCTCGTCGCGCCGGGTTTCAATAGTGGCTGGAACAAGATTCAGGGACGTATGAGCCGTGACCCAGAAGGCGATAACGAGGCGGATTTGTTTTCTCTGCCGCGGTCGCGTTATTCGGATCCTGAATTCTCCTGGTTTGAGTCCATCGGTGTTACGGGTATGGCGTTTGTCGATTCTCTGGAGTTGGGGCCCGAATATGAAAACAACCTTTTTGTCGGTGACTATGTTTTTGGTAATCTCTCCAGGTTTGAGCTTAACAAACGGCGCGATGGTTTAGATTTCGCGCTGCTCGAAGATTTGCGCGACAAGGTGGCGGACAACGCCAACGAGCGCAACGATGTTCGGATCGGCACCGATTTCGGCAGCATCTCGGACGTGAGAACCGGCCCAGACGGGCTGCTGTACGTGCTGTCGATCAGCGATGGCGCGATCTATGTCGTTCATCGGGTCGTGGAAATTGGTGCATCGTCGGTGGCCGACGGCGAACTCGGTATGCCGTTCAATTTGGACTTGAATCTTAGCGGCGGCACGGCGCCATATACGGTTTCGCTATCGAACGGTGCGCTGCCGGACGGCCTCGCCATTGTCAACGATGCGATTACCGGGACTCCGACCAAAATAAGAAAATATTCGTTCTCAGTGCAAGTGACGGAGCAGGGTGGGGCATCGACGACCAAGGACTTTCAATCGCGCATCTACCGCGGGCTGGCAATCAGGACGAATAACCTGCCCAAGGGCCGAGTTGGACGAAGGTATTTTGCCGACTTAGCGGAAATGTTTGGCAAGAATCCCCATAGCTGGTCGATCGTGGCCGGCACCCTGCCGGCGGGCCTAGCCATGGCGCCGGCAACCGGAAAAATTACCGGTACTCCGACCACTGCCGGCACTGCCAACCTGACTTTCGAAGTGACCGATGGCCTCGGTGTCTCGTTGCCGAAAGCGCTGAGCATCGAGATCCGACCGTAGCGTCGCCTTTCTCAGCGCCGACCTCTGAACCGCGCTCCATGGCCCGTGATCGACCATGGAGCGCGGCAACTACGGGGGATTCCGGCTCCTCCCATTACCAAGGTTAATAGACTCATCTGTTTTGCGTTTAGCTCCGATTCGCTGACTGCTCGCCCTGTTGCGGTAAATTCATTGCCGCGATGCGGTTGTATCTGCTATTTCAAACCAGGTAAGTAAATCCTATCTGTGGCGAACCGATCCGAGGTGAGGGGTGAAGGGGATTTGGATGAAAAAGAAAGTTTTTCGTTCAGCGTTCGGGGTTTTGTTCTTTGCGCTTTGGGTTCCAGCTCAGGCTCAGGAGGCAAGGGTACCAAAGGTCGGCTGGCTAACAACCTCTTCCCCCGCTTCAGGCGGGGGGCGCGGGTTCCTAGTGCGAGAGCTCCGTGCGCTCGGGTATATCGACGGCAAGAACCTTGCTATCGAGTTTCGCTACGCTGAGAATAAGCTGGACCGCCTCCCGGCACTGGCAGAGGAATTGGTCGGTCTCAAGGTTGACGTGCTCGCTGCGGGCACGACGCCCGGTGCACTCGCCGCCAAGAATGCTACCAGGACGATTCCCATCGTTTTTTATAGCGTGTCTGATCCTATCGCGGTCGGGCTGATAGACAGCCTCGCACGGCCTGGCGGAAACATTACGGGGATCACCGACATTGGTGCGGTGTTGGCGGGCAAACGACTGGAGTTACTCAAGGAAACCGTTCCCAAGGTCTCCCGCGTCGCGGTACTGTGGGATCCGCAGAATCCAGCCTCTGTGCAAGAATGGAAAGAAAGCCAGCTGGTAGCGCGCGAACTGGGCTTGCAACTTCATTCCATGGCGGTCAGCAGCGCCGACAAATACGCGGGAGCGTTCAAAGAGGCGATTAAGGCTGGCAGCGGCGCCCTCGCCGTGACCGGCCACTCATTGGCCCTTGCCAATCGAAAACAGATCGCCGACCTGGCGATAAAAAATCGTCTGCCGGCGATTTACCATCGGGGAGATTTCGTCGCCAGCGGCGGCCTGATGTTCTACGGACCCGACCTGGCGGAACAAGACCGGCGCGTCGCCGTAATGGTCGATAAGATTCTTAAGCGGACCAAGCCGGCAGATATTCCTGTTGAACAGCCAAAGAGTTTTGAGTTCGGAGTAAATCTGAAAGCGGCCAAGCAGATTGGCCTGACAATCCCGCCTAACGTGCTGGTGCGGGCGGGGAAGGTGATTAGATAATTTTAGATTTTGGATTTTCGATTTGGATTGAGGAGAAGAAGATAGCAATGAAACGTTTAGCGATTCTAGTCTTTTCGTTTTTGATTGCGGTGGGGTCGAGCGAGGGCGCTGACAAGGTGCGCATGTCGATATCGGCGGTGGATGTTTCGTTTCTCACCGCTGGCTTGGCGCTCAAGCGCGGCATGTTTCGCGATGAGGGGCTGGACGTGGAATTGATTCGTATGAATGCCAATGTCTCGATCACGGCGCTGGCCACTGGCGATATCGATTACACCATGGTGTTCGCCTCGGTGGTGCGCGGCGCGCTGCGCGGCATGCCGATGAAAGTCGTCGCCAGCTTCATGGATAGCTCGACCCATCTGCTGATTGCCCGGCCGGAGTACAAGACCATTCGCGATTTGAAAGGCAAGACTTTGGCGGTCAGCACCTACGGCGCGACCTCCGACGTGGCGGCGCGCATGATGATGAAGCATGGCGGGGTCGATCCGGAGAAAGAGCTGAAGATTATTCAGCTCGGCGCCGAGCGCGGCCGTTACGCGGCATTGAAAGAGGGCATCGTCGATGTCGCGGTGCTGTCGCCGCCGACCGATACCGATGCCCAGCGCAACGGCTTTCGCGTGCTGTCGCGCTTCCATGAATTATTCAGAATGCCCTTCACCGGCATCGGCACCAACCTGAAAAAGTTGAAGGACAAGCCCGACGAGGTGAAACGCATGATCAAAGTGATGCTGCGTGCCAACCGTTTCGTCCGCAGCAATCGCGAGGGGACGATTCAGACCATGATGGACTGGATCAAAGTCGATCGCGAAAGCGCGGCGGCGACCTACGATTCGACTTGGCAGATCTTCAGCGAAGACGGCGGCTTGTCGGAGAGCGGGCTTAAGCTGGTGGTCGACCAAGGGCGTGAGGCGATGAAGATCGAGCGAGCGGTGGCGATTTCGGAAGTGGCGGACTTCGGTATGATTGGCGACGTGCAAAGGGAGTTGGGTATAAAGGCACGGTAGGGGCGGACCTACGTGTCCGTCCTCCCCTGGATTCCCGTTGTCACGGGAATGACGGAAGGGGAAGGGCGCGGGTGGTTTTCAGCCGCTATCTTTATAACCACCCGGATCCTAGCCGTCGGTTATTAAAGATTGGAGGAGAGAATGAAGAACGGCTTTCGTACCTTCGATAGCGACATGCATGTTTACGATGCGGCGAATCTTTACGACAAGTACATGAATTCCAAATGGGGCAAGCGCATTCCCAAGGGACAGCGCAATGGCAAGCATGGCCGGGTCGAGTTCAAGCTTGGCGGCGGTACGACTCTGCGGGCGATCACCGACGTCATCAATCACGGCCAGCAGCAAGTCGCCGAGCGCTATGCTTTTGCCGTGGCGCGGGACTACGATCCGGTATCGCAGCTCCAAGGCATGGACATGGAGGGGTTGGACATGGCGGTGTTGTTCCGCACCTCGCCGCTGCACTGCGACGAAACTTTGGAAGCGGAGTACGCCAACGATCTGTGCAAGGCGTGGAACAGTTGGATCGCGGATTTTTGCCAGGAAGATCCCGCGCGCCTGAAAGCTTCGGCGTTGATCACGCTACATGATGTCGATTTAGCCGTCGACGAGGTGCGCCGGGCGGTCAATGAGCTCGGCATCCGCGCTTTGTCGTTATGCCCCGAGCCGATCAACGGCAAGCGCATCCATGACCGCTATTTCGATCCGCTGTGGGCCGAGATCGAAAAGCTCGGCGTGGCGTTGTGTTTTCATCCGCCGGCCCGGCCCAAGCAGGAGCAAGTGGCGAATAAATTGTTCGGCCATCCCAACGCCAACATTGTCGCCCTCGCGCTGCGCAATCCGGTGGAGTTGATTCAAGCGATATCCTGCTTTTGCGCCGGCGGCGTGCTCGAAAAATTTCCCAAGCTGCGCGTCGCGTTTCTCGAAGGCAACTGTGCCTGGCTGCCCTGGCTGCTCTACCGGCTCGACGAACGGGCCAAGCTGCACGGCCCTTTGGCCGACGTGCCGTTGTCGCGCCAGCCGAGCGAATATTTCCTGCAGCAGTGTTTCATCTCCATGGACCCCGACGAAGCGCTGGTCACCGACGTGATCAAACGGATCGGCGACGAGAACATTTTGATCTCCACCGATTACCCGCATATCGACGCGCATTTTCCCCATGCGCTCGATGAATTCTTCGAGATTAAAGACATTGGCGACAGCAGCCGGCGGAAAATTCTTTGGGACAATTGCGCGCGGCTGTATGGAGTGAGTTAGGACGATTGGCCGCAAAGAACGCAAACGGCGCATATAAAAGAAGAATCGGACGCGTAGGGGCGGGTTTGAAACCCGCCCTCTTAGCTCCGTGCCTCGGCGGTGAAATCCCTGCTGGTTGCGGCTCTGTGGCATAAGGCCCTTGGTGGTTAATTGTCCGAATCCGATCGGAGGCAATGATGTTGCTCAGCGAAGATGAACTTGCGCGCATGCAGCAGCGCTTTCCCTATCCGCGCTTCTCGGCGGCGGAGTATGAACGGCGCTACGCCAATATCCGCAAGATGATGCGCCAGCAGCGGCTCGATTGCATGCTCATCGTCGGCGGCTCGGCGGCTTACGGCAGGCTGTGGTTCAACTTCCGCTATGTCACCAACATGATGGGCAAGGCGGAGATGGCCAACTACTGCTTTTTCCCCAAGGACGGCGATCCGGCGGTGGTGACACGGCCGGGCCATTCGCTTGCCGGCGGCATGCTGGCGCGCACGGCGGTGCGCAATGTCCTTGTCGGCAGGCCGAGCGTGCTCGATGCCATCGTCAACGAAATCAAAGCGCGCGGCTATGACAAGGGGCGCATTGGCATCGTCGAGTACGATCCATATACCTCCATTCCGAAAAATCATTGGGACTTCTTCACTAGCCATTTACCGCAGGCCGAGTTTGTCTTCGTGACCAAGGAATTCATCGCCATGCGCTTGCTCAAGAGCGCTGAAGAGATCGCATTTCTGGAAAAGTCAGCGGAGTTCGGCGACGCCGGGCTGCGTGCCATGCAGGAGCGGATCAAGCCGGGCATGACCGAAGGCGAAGTGTTCGGCATCGTTCACGAGGCGGTATTAAAAGCCGGCGGCGAGATGGGCATGATTCAAATCGGCTCCTGCTCCATGCTCGATCCCGATGTCAACGATCAACGGCCGCGGCCGGTGCAGCGCGTCATCGGCGCGCGCGACATCATCAACAATGAGCTGGGGATTTTCTACAACGGTTATGAAGCCCAATGCGGCCGGCCGGTGCTCACCGGCGAGCCGACCGGCGAGTATCACGAGATGTTCGAGGTCGCCCTGGAAGGCTACAAGCGGCTGGTGCCGACGCTTCATGCCGGTAAGTCGAGTGACGATTCGATCGCTGCGATGCAATTTATTAGCGACTCGGAGTTTGAGTTCTATGGCGGGTTTCTCCAAGGCATGCTTGGCGCCAACCCGCGCCACGAGCCGCAGATCGGCTTCGACCGGGTGCAGAGCGCCGAAGACCGCTATCTCTTCGATGCCGATGGACGGCTGATTTATCAGGTCGGCCATGTTTTCACTTTGCAGATGCACATCGTCGACAGGAGCCATACGCGCGGGTTATTTCTCGGCGATTTTTTCGCCATTGAAAAAAACGGTCCCCGTTGTTTGAATCAATTCCCGGTTGAAATGGTGCGCACGCGGCGTTAGGAGTTGCGGCAGTCCGGGAGAAATCAATCTTAACCAAGCGAGGTGAACGATGGCCTTTGGCAAGCGGTTGGCGATCATGTTTTTGGCATTGGCGGCGGCCCATGTGTTGAGCCGGTCGGCCGTTTACGCTCAAGATTTTTACCAAGGTAAAACCATTCGCATCGTCGTGGCGACCACGCCGGGCGGCGGGTTCGATGCGTACTCGCGCATGATCGCCCGCCATATGGGCAAGCATATCCCCGGCAACCCGAACTTTGCGATCGAGAACATGGCCGGCGCGGCCTTCCTGATTGGCACCAATTATCTCTATCGCCAGGCCAAACCGGACGGACTGACCCTCGGCAATTGGATCGGCAACTTGGTCGTGCATCAAGTTCTCGGCCGTAGCGGCGTCGAGTTCGACGCGCGCAGGTTCGAATATATTGGCGCGCCGGTGAAGAACCATGACACCTGCGTGATGTCGCGGGCGAGCGGCATCGACAGCGCGCAGAAGTGGCTGTCGTCGCCGACACCGGTGAAGATCGGCGCGACACCGCCGGGATCGAGCCCCTACGACAATATCGCCATACTGCGCGAAGCCATAGGAGTTCCGACGCAAATCGTTTCCGGATACAAGGGCACGGCGGAGATCCGCCTCGCTATCGACGCTAATGAAGTCTCCGGTATCTGCGGCCTGGCCTGGGCTTCGATCAAAGTCACCTGGCGTAAGCAGCTGGAGTCGGGTGAGGTGAAAGTGGTTTTGCAGAATACACCGGTGGCGCATCCCGAACTGCCAGACGTGCCCACAGCCGTGAGTCTGGCGAAAACCGACATGGGTAAGAAGCTGCTTCAACTTGGGCTGCACGATGTCGGCGCGATCACTTACATCTACTCTTTTCCTCCCGCCACACCGAAAGACCGGGTGCAGATCCTCCGCCGGGCGTTTCAGGAAACCATGAAAGACGCGGAGTTCGTTGCCGAGGCGAAGAAAGGCAATTTCGAGCTGACGCCGGTGGCTGGCGAAGAACTGGAGCGGGTCGTCAACGGTTTCTTCAAAGCCGATCCGGTGGTCGTCAATAAATTGCGCGAGCTATTGAAATAGCTGTGGCACACAGCCCTCAAGAGGATAAGCATGGAATTCGAATCACGAGGTCAACATGGCGAAAATTAGAGCTGTCGTTGTCGAAGGCGATCGGCAGCGCGGTTACAAGCGGGTTCAGATAATTTTCGGTACCGATTCGTTCATCGAGATAACTGAAAACGA
>JBGTCC010000463.1:0-5790 GCA_041749055.1 Thermodesulfobacteriota bacterium
CCGACTTGCAGGCGCAGATGATGGTGCTGATGGCGGTGGCCGACGGTGTCAGCGTGATTACCGAGACGATTTTTGAGAACCGCTTCATGCATGTACCGGAGCTCGACCGCATGGGCGCCGACATCAAGCTTGAAGGTAACCGCGCCGTGGTGCGCGGTGTAAAAGACCTGTCCGGCGCGCCGGTGATGGCGAGCGACCTGCGTGCTAGCGTCGCCCTGGTGGTTGCCGGATTGATCGCGAGTGGTAGCACTGAAGTGGCCCGTGTCTATCACCTCGACCGCGGCTACGAACAGATTGAAAGGAAACTTTCCCAATTGGGGGCGCAGATTAGTCGCGTTGCGGGATAAATGCGTTCAAGGTCCAAGGGTTCGAAGGTTCAACGTCAGATAGATTCGCAACCAACATGAAAATTCGATTGGTTAAGACTTCCGACGCTGGGTTCAAGCCATTGATGGCGAAGATTCTCGGGCGGCGCGGCACGCGGGCCGGCGATGTCGAGCAGCGCGTCGACGAAATCGTTACGACGGTGCAGCGCCAGGGCGACCGCGCCGTGCTGCGGTACACGGCGCAGTTCGATCATGTGCGTTTGCGCGCGGCGCAAATGGAAGTGACTGCGGCGGAGATCGCCAGCGCCGTGGCAAAAGTTTCGCGCAAAGATTTAAGCATCCTGCGGCTTGCCGCC
The DNA here is from genome assembly GCA_041749055.1 of Thermodesulfobacteriota bacterium. Taxonomy (GTDB): domain Bacteria; phylum Desulfobacterota; class Binatia; order UBA9968; family UBA9968; genus DP-20. The sequence goes on from JBGTCC010000463.1 coordinate 683, forward strand.
AGACGCATCACGACGTTTCACCGCCGGCAGATGCTCAAAAGCTGGCAGTACCGCGATCCCCTGGGCATGGTATTGGGACAACGCATTACGCCCCTCGAGCGGGTCGGCGTTTACGTACCCGGCGGCAAAGCGTGTTATCCGTCTACTGTTTTGATGAACGCGATTCCCGCCAAGGTCGCCGGTGTCAAAGAGATCGTGATGACTTCGCCCATCGGGGCCGGCGGCGCGATCATTCTCGCCGCCGCCCATGTGGCGGGAGTCGATCGAATCTTTCGCATCGGCGGCGCCCAGGCTATCGCCGCGTTGGCGTTTGGCACACGGACGATTCCTAAAGTCGACAAGATCGTCGGGCCGGGAAATATTTTCGTCGCGACCGCCAAACGCATGGTGTTCGGCGAAGTGAACATCGATTCCATCGCCGGGCCGAGCGAGATATTAATTTTGGCCGACGATTCCGCCGATCCGGCCCATGTCGCGGCGGACATGCTGTCGCAGGCGGAGCATGATGAGATGGCCGCCGCTCTCTGTGTGACGACTTCAACCGCCGTGGCGCTCAAGGTTCAGCAAGCCGTGGAGCATCAATTGCTCAGCACCAAGCGCCAGGCGATCTCGCTGCGCTCGCTACAAAAGTACGGCGCGATCATCGTCGCGCGCGGACAAAAAGAAATGATCGAGCTGGCCAACGCCATCGCGCCCGAGCACATTGAGTTGTTAGTGCGCCAGCCTGGGAAAATCGCGCGGCAGCTTCGCAACGCCGGAGCGATGTTTCTCGGTCCTTATTCGGCGCCGCCTTTGGGCGATTATCTGGCCGGACCCAATCATGTGCTGCCCACCGGCGGCAGCGCGCGTTTTTTTTCGCCGCTCGGTACCTATGATTTTCTCAAGCGGACGACGATCATCCACGCCGAGCGGCGCGGCCTGAAAGCGCTGGCGGCGAAGATTGCCTATCTGGCGCGTTTGGAAGGGTTGGACGATCATGCGCGCTCGGTGGAAGTGCGCTTCGAGAAGAGTTCCTAGTTTCGGGTTTGGAGTTCGAAAACGCCGTGAAGAGGCGATTTAAACGTGGGAGATAATCATGGAACGGACAGCGAAGGTAGCGCGAAAAACTAAGGAGACCGACATCACGATCAATCTGGATGTCGACGGCAGCGGCCAAGCTACGATCGAAACCGGCATGCCGTTTTTCAATCATATGCTCGACGCCTTTAGCCGCCATGGTTTTTTCAACATTAATATCCAGGCCAAGGGCGATCTCGAAGTCGACTATCACCACACGGTGGAAGATGTCGGGCTGGCGTTGGGGCAAGCGTTCAAGGACGCTCTCGGCGACAAGGCGGGCATCCGTCGCTTTGGCGAAGCCAGCTGTCCGCTCGACGAGACGCTGGCCAAGGTAGTGGTCGATCTGAGCGGCCGGCCCTATCTATTGTATAACGTCAAGATTCGCTCGGGACGCGTCGGCGACTTCGACACCGACTTGCCCCATGAGTTTTTTGCCGCCTTCGCCAATCAGTTGGGCATGAACCTGCATATCGATGTGCCGCGCGGCGAGAATCCGCACCATATTATCGAAGCTTGCTTCAAGGCGTTCGCCAGGGCGATGGATTTGGCAACTCAAATTGACCCGCGCGTTCAAGGCGTGTTGTCGACCAAGGGGAGTTTATAACCGGACTGGTTCCAAATGTTCCAGGGGTTCCAATCGTTCCATTTTGACAAAGTATGATTGCGATCATCGACTATGGGATGGGTAATCTGCGCAGCGTGCAGAAAGGGCTGGAGCGAGTTGGTTTCGACGCGCTCGTCACACGCGAGGTCGGCGAGATTCACGCCGCGCGCGGAGTTGTCTTGCCGGGGGTTGGCGCGTTTAGCGCTTGCATGGAGAATCTCGGCAAGTTCGGCCTGATCGAACCGATCCGTGCGATCGTCCAGCAGCAAAAACCGTTTCTTGGGATCTGCCTGGGATTTCAACTTTTATTCTCCGAGAGTGAAGAGTTCGGCATCCAGAAAGGGCTTGATCTGTTCCCCGGCAAAGTGCTGGGCTTCCACGCCAGCGCCGATCTGAAAGTCCCGCATATGGGCTGGAACCGCATCGCCAAAGTGCAAGACTCGCCGTTTCTCGACGGTATCTCGACCGGCGACTATGTCTATTTTGTCCACTCGTTCTATGTCGCGCCGCTAGATCCAACGATTGTCGCTACCACCACCGATTACGGCCAGTCGTTCGTTTCAAGCGTTGCCACCGACAGGCTGTTCGCCTGCCAGTTTCATCCTGAGAAGAGCCAGGAGTTGGGTCTGCGGATTTTGGCTAATTTTGGGCGGTTTGTTGATAACAATTGAATATGGAGAATTGAGAATGTTCGGACGGAAATCTCTTCGATTGTTCCATGGTCAGTTATCCATTCTCCATTGCTTGAAATTATGCTGATCATTCCCGCCATCGATTTGAAGGACGGCCGCTGCGTCCGTTTGTTCCAGGGCGACATGGATCAAGAGACGGTTTACTTCGAAGATCCGGTCGCCGCGGCCCGCCATTGGCTAGCCGAGGGCGCGACGTTGCTTCACATCGTCGATTTGAACGGCGCGGTGGCAGGCCGGCCGGTGCACACGAAGGAAGTCGCCGCGATTTGCCGCGTGGCGGGACTGTCAGTGGAACTGGGCGGCGGGTTGCGGTCCGTCGACGCCGTCCAAGCGGCCATCGACTTGGGCATATCACGGGTGGTCATCGGCACCGCGGCCTACGACAACGCCGCGCTGCTCCAGACTTTGTGCAAGAAGTTTCCTGGCAAAATTGTCGTCGGCATCGATGCCCGCCAAGGCAGGGTCGCGGTCAAAGGCTGGAAAGAAACTACCGCCATGGACGCAATCGAGCTGGCCCAACGCTGCGAGCGCGACGGCGCCGCGCGGATTATCTACACCGATATCAGCCGCGACGGCACCCGCGATGGCGTGAATCTGGATGAAACGCTGAAAATCGCCCGCGCCGTGAAGATTCCCATCATCGCCTCCGGCGGCGTGGCGACGCTGGACGATATTCGCAAGCTGTTGCCGCTGGAAAAAGACGGCGTCGAGGGCGTTGTTGTTGGGAAGGCGCTGTATTCGGGAGCTTTTACATTTCGCAACGCAATGTCCATATCTATGGGCGCCGCATAACCGATGGTTAACGAACGGCATGAGACGATCGATGAAAAGAATTTTTCAATTATCGATTGTCGCTGCGCTAACCTTGAGCGCTGCTTGGCCGGCGCACGCGCGCGATAGCAAACCTATATTTCCGATCGCGCCCGCCTTGGAAGTTAAAGATGCCAAGGAAAAACTTGACGGCTCGGTGAAGTTTTATTTCGGCGACCAGGAGACGCCAAAAGTTCTCACCAAGCTTGGCACCGACGTGACCAATCAAAAGACCAATAAATTTGGTAAATCTGACGAAAGGGCGTGCAACTGGGTGTTCCTGTCGGCGTGACAAACTTGGGGAATGCTACATCCCACGGCAAAGCGGGCACGCGCCGGACTGACGATGTCAAAGCCTGCAACGCCGCGTTCCTAGCGGCCCTGGTGGATTTTCAAAAACGCGCCAAGAAGGCCGGCGCCAATGGCGTGATCAACATCGTTAGCTATTATAAGAATATCGAGATGGCGCATCCGACCGAGTTCGAATGTCACGCCGGGGCGGCCGCCCATGCCATATTGCGCGGCGATCTCGTCAAGATCAACGATGAATGAATCGGTATTCCGCGGTATAACTTGGCGTCGAAGGCGGGGCCAATCCTGCCTCGTGAAGCCAACGGCGACCGGCTCTCGGTCGGACAGGCGGCTGCGCCGTTACTTCCTACCCTTGCCAATACGCCATAAATACAACGTGTGGTAGTGGATCAACCCGCCGAGCTTTTGCTCCGGGTCGGGCAGCTTAACGGTCTTGTCCGGTTCCCAGCCTGCGATGCCGAAGTCGTGGGCGACGATGCGGGCGCCCGGTTTCAAATATTTCTTGAAGCTTGGTTTCATCGCTTCGTTGAACCAGGGCAGCATGTAAAGCGTGACGACGGTGGCTTTGGTGAGATCGACTTTCATAGCGTCTTCGGCGCGGAATTCGACCAAGTGGCTAACGCCGGCGGCTTTGGCGTCTTTACGAGCTTTGTCGAGCAGCAGCCGGTCCATTTCGATGCCCACCGCACGGACGCCGTATTTCTTGGCGGCGCGGATGACGATGCGGCCGTCACCGCTGCCGAGGTCGTAGACGACATCGCTTTTTTTCACCTCCGCCAGCTCAAGCATTTTGTCGACGACGTCCGTCGGCGTCGGCACGAAAGGAATTTCTTCAGGGTAATCGGCCCCGGTGTTGGTGATGGCCATCAACGATAAAGCAAACGCGGCAACAATGGCGGCCAGGTTTCGTTGGTAGAATGTCATTCGGCTACGTAGTTCCTTTCACAGTTCGATTGCATAACTTGGCGTATTGGCAATAACTACCTGATCGCGCTCCGGGCTGTCAATTTACTCGCTTTGGCTTCTTGCCTAGCTTGGACAATCCGGTTTGTCATTGTCGCCGAATTAAGTCTATATGAAGGGATGGAAAACGACATCCCTGCAACTGCGCAGAAGCGTCCGCCGCTCTCTTTGCCTTTCCATTATGCTTGGTTCGTGGTGGCGTTGTGTTTTATGACGACGTTAATCAGCGCCGGTGTGCGTTCGTCGCCGTCGGTGCTGATTCACCCGCTGGAAAGCGAGTTCGGCTGGAGCCGCGCGCTGATCGCGTCGGCCATCAGCATGAATCTACTGCTTTTCGGCGTCGCCGCACCGATCAGCGGCTATTTGATCGACCGCTTCGGGCCGCGCAAAGTCATGCTCGGTAGTCTGATCCTATTGATCACCGGTGTCAGCGGCACGGTGATGATGGACAAGTTCTGGGAGTTCTTCTTGGTCTGGGGTGTTATCGTCGGTCTCGGCGCCGGCGGTGTCGGTTCGGTCCTGACCGCCACAGTGGGCAACCGTTGGTTTGTCGCGCGGCGTGGATTGGCTCTCGGTGTTCTCGGCAGCGCCAGCTCCACCGGGCAGCTGATATTTTTGCCGTTCTTCATGTGGATGATCGCCACTTCCGGCTGGCGCATCGGCTCGAC
>JBGTCC010000464.1:0-4978 GCA_041749055.1 Thermodesulfobacteriota bacterium
GCAAGAGCGATAGATCGCGCACCTGCGACATCGGGATCGGCTTATCCGTGCGCACCGTCGCCTTGCACGATTCGATGGCGAACCTGGCGGCGCATTTGAATCAGCAGCGGCTCGAGATTTTCATGAAGAAACCTTTGGCCACGGCGATCTGCGCCGGTAAAAACGCATAACTTCGGCTGCTGTAGGAAATAATAACTTTCTCGGTGGCGAGCCCTGGCGCCGACAGCAGGACGACAACAATGAGCGCGAGAATATTCGACCGGATCATCATGTTTTTCCTATCCACAACTCGATGGTTCGCAAATCTAGCTCCGCCTCGAAAAGATCGGCGATCGCAATACCGGTCTCTTGGAACGGCAACTCACCGAGACAAGCCGCACCGGTCAAACCCGCTAATACTTCGCGATTAGTATCGGTGGCGAGAGAATCTTCATTGGACAGTCGGTTCAAAACATAGCCGAGCACGGTCAAATCTTTGCAGCTGGCATGTTCCAAACTGAGCAATAGATGATTGATCGCGCCGAGCTTGTTGGCCGCCACGACGATGACCGGCAGTTTAGCGACCCGGGCGAAATCAGCGAAGGTGTAGCTCGGCAAGAGCGGCACCATCAGTCCGCCGGCGCCTTCGACTAATGTAACGTCGTGAGCCGCCTTGATCTCCTCAAGCACGGTGAGCAAAAGCTCGACGTCAATTCTTACCCCCGAGCGTTCCGCGGCGATGCTAGGCGCCAAGGCTTCAGGTAAGCGGTACGGACAAATTTTCTCGATCGGGTCGGCGCAACCGGCGGCCAGCTTCAAGCGCTCGGCATCCTCGGCATGTGGCTGGCCATCGCGCAGTTCACAGCCGGTTTCTGCCGGCTTCATGACGCCGACGCTGTAGCCGTAGGACTTCAACATCCGCGCCAAACCACAGGTGAAGAACGTCTTGCCGACGCCGGTGTCCGTGCCAGTAATAAAGATCGCTTGGCCCATTTATTTTCCCGTCACCGTGACGATGCAGTCGTGGACCACATCGAGGAGTGTCGTCAGCTCGCCGTCGCTCATACTCAACGGCGGCATGAGAATGACGACATCGCCGAGCGGCCGGATCATCACGCTGCGCTGGCGCGCAGCGAGGATCACTTGATGGCCGACGCGCATTCCCGCCGGGTAGCTTTTGCGGCTCGCCTTGTCCTGCGCCAACTCGATGCCGATCATATAGCCCCACTGGCGGATATCGCTGACATGGGCGAGCGGCAGAAACTCGTCGCGCAAGCGCTTTTGCATTGCGGCGATACGCGGCTGCATTTTCTCGATGATACTTTCCTTGGCGAACAGTGCGAGATTGGCGATTGCGACCGCGCAACCGAGCGGATTGCCGGTATAGGTGTGGCCGTGAAAGAAAGTTTTAAAATCTTGGTAGTCGCCGAGAAACGCCGCGAAGACATCCTCGGTGGTAAGCGTCGCCGCCAGCGGCAAATAGCCGCCGGTGATGCCCTTGGCAACACAGAGAATATCCGGCGTCACGCCGGCATGGTCGCAGGCGAACATTTTTCCGGTGCGGCCAAAGCCGGTGGCGACCTCGTCGACAATGAATAAAACCCCATGGCTGCGGCACAGTTCGCGGATCGCCTGCAAATAAGCCACCGGCTGCGCCCACATGCCCGCCGCCCCCTGCATGAGCGGCTCCATCACCACTGCCGCGAGCGTCTGCTGGTGTTCAGAGATTTTTTCTCTGGCATCTTTAATCGCCGCCGCGAGAGCATCGGCGTCGCTCAACCCCTGGTAATAGCGAAACACGTGGGGCGGCGTGATGCGCAGCACCGGGAATAATAGGCTTTTGTGAAATCTATGGAAGGTCTCCGAAAATCCTAAGCTCATGGAACCAACGGTATCGCCATGGTAGGACTCCGCCAGCGTGGCGATTTTAGTCCGATGGGTGTCGCCTTTGAGCTGCCAGTATTGCACCGCCATTTTCATGGCAATCTCTACCGCCGTGGCGCCGCTATCGGAGTAAAAAACCCGTTGCAGTCCCTTGGGCGCGATCTCGATCAGCTTCTGCGCCAGATTGATTCCCGGAACATGGCTAAGGCCGAGAAACGTCGAGTGCGCCAAGCGGTCGAGCTGTTCCTTGAGCGCGTCGTCCAGTTCTTTCTTGCGATGGCCATGGACGTTGCACCATAGCGACGACACGCCGTCCAAATATTTCCGGCCTTGATCGTCAACCAAATAATGGCCATCGCCGCGGCTGATGATCACCGGGTCCTCGCCCATCCACTCCTGCATCTGCGTGAACGGATGCCAGAGATAGCTATGGTCGAGCTGTTTCAGCTTGTCGTGATCGGTAGCCATTGGCGTTTAACTTCCTCGAAGACGTTCAATGCTCGATCGATCTGCGCGTCGCTATGGGTCGCCATCGATGTTATGCGCAAACGTGACGTTCCCACCGGCACCGTCGGTGGACGGATGCCTTGGGCGAAGACGCCCCGTTCGAGCAACGCCGCTGACAGCGCCATGCAGCGCGCGGCGTCGCCGACAATCAAGGGGAGAATCGGACTCTCGCTCCTGCCCAATTCAAAACCCAACCGGCTCAGTCCCTTTTTTAGCTTCCGGCAATTATGCTGGAGCGCTTCGCGCCGCTGCGGCTCGCTTTGTACCAGATCGATCGCCGCCAGCGCCATCGCCATCACCGCCGGCGGCAGCGCAGTCGTGAAGATAAAACTGCGGCACCGGTTGATGAGCAGATCGCACAAAGCCCGGCTGCCGGCGACATAGGCGCCGAAGCCGCCCAGGGCTTTGCCCAGCGTGCCCATTTGAATCAATACCCGCGAGGCCAAGCCCAACTTGGCAACGACGCCGGCGCCGTTGGCGCCGAATACTCCGGTGCCATGGGCTTCGTCGACCATCACCATGGCGTCATACCTCTCGGCGAGCTCGACAATTTCCGCGAGCGGCGCCTCGTCGCCGTCCATGCTGAAGATCGTTTCGCTGACAATCAAGCGGCGGCGCGCGGAGGCTGCTTGTTTGAGTGCAACTTCGAGGGCGGCCAGATCGCAATGGGAGTAGACCAAGGTCTGCGCTTTCGACAGCCGGCAGCCGTCGATGATGCTCGCGTGGTTGAGGGCATCGCTGAGAATCACATCGCCTTCGCCGGATAGAGTAGAAAGAATGCCGATGTTGGCCTGGTAACCGGAGTTGAACACCAACGCCGCTTCGGTGTTTTTAAATTCGGCGAGCTGCGCTTCCAATTCCTCGTGCAGGGTCATGTTGCCGGAAATCAGCCGGGAAGCGCCCGAGCCGCAGCCATAACGGTCGATGGCCGCCTTCGCCGCCGCCGCCAACGCCGGATGGTTGGCGATGCCGAGATAGTTGTTCGACGAGAAATTAATCACCTCGCGGCCGTCAAGGATCAAGGTAGAATCTTGATCCCTCTCGACCCGCCGCAAACGGCGATAAAGCCCGGCGTCTTTGATCTGTTGTAACTCCTCATCGAGAAAGTCAGCGCGCATAGGAGAGGAATTATTGCATCAACGTAACAATTATCAACCTAGCGATGGCCACAGCTTTCCTGCTATAAAATCTCCCATGGCCAAAGTGAAGTCCGTCTACGCCTGCCAAAATTGCGGCAACCAGTCGCCCAAGTGGCTCGGCAAATGTCCCGACTGCAATCAGTGGAATACCTACGCCGAAGAACATTTCGAAAAAGCTACCTCCACCCGCGGCGAGCTGAGCCTCGGTAGCAAAGAAGAACCCACCTCCATCGGTGACATCAACACCGCCGAAGAGGGCCGTGTGCAGTCGGGCATCGGCGAGTTCGACCGCGTCCTCGGCGGCGGTCTGGTGCCCGGCTCGGTGATTCTCATCGGCGGCGACCCGGGCATCGGCAAGTCGACGCTGCTGCTCCAGGCCGTCGCCGCGGTCAGCCAGAAAGGGCTCACCTGTCTCTACGTCTCCGGCGAGGAATCCCAGCGCCAGATAAAAATGCGCGCCGAACGGCTCGGCGTCGCGGCGGCCAATCTGCTCGTCCTCAGCGAGACTTCGCTGGAACGCATTCTCGAACATGTGAAAAAGATCAAACCCGGCCTGTTGGTCATCGACTCGGTGCAGACGAGGTTCACGTCGACCATCCCGTCCGCCCCCGGCAGCATCGCCCAGGTGCGCGAAACCTCGGGCTCGATCATCGTCTTGGCCAAGAAAACCGGACTGACGACCTTCTTGATCGGCCATGTCACCAAGGACGGCGCCATTGCCGGGCCGCGCCTGCTCGAACATATGGTCGACACCGTGCTCTACTTCGAAGGCGAGCGTGGCCATAGTTTTCGCATCCTGCGCGCGGTCAAAAACCGCTTCGGCTCGACCAACGAGATCGGCGTCTTCGAGATGAAAGAAGCCGGCCTCGCTGAAGTCAGCAATCCCTCGGAAATCTTTTTAATGGAGCGGCCGCTGCAGGTGGCCGGCTCGGCGGTGGTTTGCAGCATCGAAGGCACCCGGCCGATCTTAGTCGAGTTGCAAGCGCTGGTTTGCCGATCGTTTCTCGCCGTGCCGCGGCGCACGACTATCGGCGTCGACCACAACCGCGTCGCTCTATTAGTCGCCGTGTTGGAAAAGAAGATGGGCGCGAAGCTGTTCGATCAAGATATCTTCGTCAACGTCGCCGGCGGCGTCCATGTCGACGAACCGGCGGTGGATTTGGGCGTCATCGCCGCCATTAGTTCGAGCAGCCGCGAAGCCGCCCTCGATTCCAAAACCGTATTCTTCGGCGAAGTCGGCCTCGCCGGCGAAGTGCGCGGCATCTCCCAGGCGGAGGTCCGAGTCAAAGAAGCCGGCAAACTAGGCTTCGAACGCTGCATCCTGCCGGCCAGCAACGTCGCCCAGTTAAAACACATCAAACACCCCAAACTCACCGCCGTCAGCTCGATCCAGGAATGCTGGAAGCTGCTCTTCTGAACAAATCGGAGTAGCTCCCGCACAGCCGCAAAGGCCGCAAAGGTGACGGGCC
>JBGTCC010000465.1:0-3117 GCA_041749055.1 Thermodesulfobacteriota bacterium
TCCCTCTCCTTACTTCTCATTGGTCGGCAAACTTTGCTGAGGATTTTGCTTGTCGGATCCCATCCGAAAAAAACAATTCTCATTCCAACAGGAAATAGCCCTAACACGCGGCGTTTAGGCGCCGCCCGTAGCGATAATGACACGCGCGCGTCGAGCGAGGTCGCGCCGGTGAGACGGCCGGTACACGCGCCCTGCGGCGCGCGTGCCCATCGTCAAATTCCACAAACCAGAGTAAGACCGCTGAGACCGCTTGAATATCGTTATGCGCGCTGCTCTGGTGTACGCAGCAGATGCAGCACTAACGGCACGATATCCAACTGCGACGGCTCGGCGCCGATGACCGATTGGGCCTGGCGCGCCAACTCTGCACCGCTGCTGTTTCGTCGCGCGACGATGAGTGGCACATGGCTGTCCTGGCGGGTTGGGCTGCCATGCCAGGAGCGATAGAGACCGGAGAAATAAAAGCGCTCTTCGATCGGCAGTTCCAATCCCGAGCGGCAAAGAAGCAAGACATCGCCGGCGCGGTGGCCATAGGGCCCGGCCGACAGTCCGCGCATACGCGATTCAAGCCGGATCAAATCGGGACGCGGATGGCGTTTTAAATAATCGCCGATGGCGACTAATTGCTCGCCATCGAAAATTTCAAAGGGCAGGGCGTCTTCGCCCACAGGGCGCGGCGCCCGCGCAAAAATCAGATCGAGGACGCCTTTGAGCTGGCTGATCGGTTCTCCGGTGCGGTTCACCCGGTCGAAAGCGCGCACCACGGCCATGACGTCTTCTTCGAAGCGCGGCGCCCGCCGCCAGTCGTAAATGCCGTGCGGCAAAATCGCCGTGCGGTCGGCAAGGTAGATGTACGCCATGGCGCCCTGGTAGGCGAGCGCCGCATTGTAATTGTTCTCGCTCGGTTCGGGCTCGAGCACGAAGGGGCGCACACGGAAGCCCAGCTGTTCAAGCAGCGCGGGCGGCTCATGCTCGCCGGTCGTGTACAGCGAATGATGATCGTCGTTTAATACCGGCGTGTGGCCGTGGTCGGCGACGAACAAGACATAGGTCTGGTCGAGCACGCCGGCGCGCTCGTAGACTTCGAGCACGCGACCGATCGCCGGATCGAGAACTTTTTCCAGATAGCTCTGCTGAACGTCGAGGGGTGCCTCGGCGATATGGCTGTACAGATCGATGCCTGGGAAATAGGCCACCTGAAGATTCGGCACTCCATATTTGGCAATCGCTTCGAGCAGCGCCTCGACCGAGTTTTCATCCATCTCCTGATAAACTTCTTGCTTGATCGTGGTGCTGCCGAGGGTCCCTTTGGCTACCGCACCGAAGAGATCCGCGAGAATGCTGGCATCGGTAATCGTGAACAGGTCCGCGCCGCGGTGCACGGGAGCCAGTGCAACATGAGCGCGCCGGTCGAGCAGTTCGTAAAGCGTCGGCACGCGGATCGCGTTGCCGACCAGACCGTCGGCCAGCATCCTCGCCGTATCGGCGATCTCGGTCACCGACACCGGCGCCGGCGCGTAAAGGCGCATCTCCTCGCGCACGAACCATTCATTGCCCGTCACGCCGGTTAAGGCGGGCGGCTGGCCCGTAAAGATCGACGACCATGCGGCCATCGTCGTTGACGGCAAAATACTCATGGCATCCGAAATCGCATAGCCATGATCAAAGACACCGGCACCGCAATCGGCCCCGAGGAGATTTTGGATATGCCGGCAATGACCGTCGCGAATAGCGTCGTAAAGCGAATCCGCGCCAATTCCGTCAATAGCGAAAATAATCGCGCGCGCCCCCGGCGCAATCGGCCGGAGTTCGGGACGCAGCTTGTGCGCGGTGGCGCGGGCAAACAGTTTGGCAAATTTTCGCAGCGCCGGACTTTTGAGCAAATATATACCGGCGCCCACCGCTATCAGGACCGCCGCGCCGATAATCGTACGATTGCTTAGCTTCCCCATAGGTTAAACACCAACGCAGCGACTTGCTGTCGTTCGGGATTCTAATCCCGTTCGCCGCCGCCGAACTCCGATGCAGCCGCAACCGCCCGGCGGGTCGCTCCCCCTTCTATGCCCGGTCTCGCGCCGGTAATACGGCGCCAATGGCGGCGCCCAAGGCGATCCCCAATGCGACAAGCAGGAGCGGCTGCTCTTTGGCTATGACCGTCAGTCCGCGCTTCAGCGCTTCGATGGTTGAATTGCCGCTCTGTAACGAGTCGCCGCCGGCTTTAGTAGTGCTTCGACTACCCACGTACTCGTCGGCCGCATCCTCCTGGTCGTGAGGGATATTGACAGACCCATCGCGGGCGGAGTTACCGGTGGATTTGGGCGCCAGGACCAGCCAGGCGACACCGAGAGCGGCGAGAGCTATTGGCAGATTGTCTTTCGCAAAACGGCTGGCGCATTCAGCCTTCCCGCCGGGCGCGCGGAAGTAATTTGTTGATTGAGCGAGCAAATTGCCGGGCGACAATTTTTCCTCCAACGCGCCCACCGGGCGATCCATAGGGCCTCGGGTTTGGGCGATTTCACGTTCGCGGGGTTGCGAATTTTTTTGGTCTGAATAATTAATCTTCGTCATAGGCTGCCCTCCTTTGAACATTCCTTAGCTCTTGCGCCAAGCTATTTGCCTGCGCTCAGGGGTTTGCAAGCTTCGTGGAACGCCGCTACCCATGTCTCTAACAAATGGGCCAAAATAAGTACCAACGCGGCGAGCCGCCTCAGTACCGCGGATGAAAAGCTACGATGGCAGATAGCGCAAGGTATATGCCAGTTCTACTACGCCTGATCTCGGATCTCTACGGCATCACTCATTAATGCGTTGAAGTTTGATTAATTACGTCCCAACCCCAGGTTCGGATTTTGGATTCTGGCGGGCAACCTACTGTTTGTCGCGGGGATGATCGCCGCACGGGAATTTTTCGCTCATTCTCGCAACGGGCAAAAAAGACTTCTCCTGATCGATGCGCGATTGTCCCATTGTTGGCCGCTGTGCCGCTGCGAAATCCTACGACTGGGACAAACGGTCGTTGATTGCCGACTCCATGGATGTGAAGCGCGTGGTCTCGTATTTGCTGTGTATCAGTTAAAAATTCATAAGGGGATAAATCAAAATGGACGCACTAGAACT
>JBGTCC010000466.1:0-8016 GCA_041749055.1 Thermodesulfobacteriota bacterium
TGATCTTGGCGCCGCCAGCCGGTATTTTTACCACTTTGTAATCTGCCATAATCTCCTCACGTGCAAAAAAAGCCTAAGAGCGTCGAGCGATTCCGCGCGCTTTAGGCTATCTGCGTAAAAATAAATTTTGAACTGCTCGAAACTAACTGATTGGCTACTGGGAGTCAAGGTGACTAACTACTCGTTTTTCTTCTGCTCTAACCACTTTTCAAGGAACCGAGCGGCGACCTCGCGGCCACCTAAACCAAAGGCCAAGGCAAGCGCCAAACAGGCGGCGCCAAACACCAAGATGAACGCCCAAATGACGATCTCCGAGGCGATATCGAGGATCTCGAAAATCCCGGCAACGACAAAGATCGCCGTACCGATATAGGTCGCCCGGCCGATGGATTCAGCGGCTTCCAGCCCCGCATTGGCGCAAGAAGTCCGCGTCACCGACTCGAGAAAATTGGCGAAGTAAAGTCCCAAAATCAGCGTCACCAGGGCAGCGACGATCTTGGGGATGTAGAGATAGATGGTATGGAGCGTATCAGTGGCGCCGCTTAAATTGAGGGTCTCTAGCGTGGTGACGATGGCGATGAGGAAGAGAAACCAAAACGCCAACAGGCCAACGATGTCTGACGCCGTCTGGCGCACGCCGCCCCGTTCGAGGATCTGCTTGATGCCGGCGCGTTCCGCCAGGGTATCGAACTGGCAAAGTTTCAACAGCCGGACGACGACCCGTTTAATCACGTTGCAAATCACCCAACCGAGCAAGATAATCGCCACGGCGAATAGCAAGTTGGGCAGAAACACCGCTATCTTCGTAACGAATGCGTCCCAAAACCCGGTGACCGTAACCACGGGATTCATTGATTCCTCCTATTTTAGTGCGTATTGAATTGCCTATTTACATAGAGGTCTCCGCCTTAAAAAGTCAACCAAATGGCCAAAAGAAACAATATTATCTCACTGCTTGAATCCGGCACTGACGGTCACTATAGTCGAGCCGCTCGCAGAGTGAAGCGAATCTCGCCGGGCTTCCCTGGATTGAAACTTGGGATCGACACTTGCACCTAATCGTTAACCAACTCGCCAAAGCCTATGGCTACTTGTGGGCGCTGCGCCCCCTCGATCTCGAACTCGTGGCCGGCGAGTTCATCGCCCTGCTCGGCCCCAACGGCGCCGGCAAGACGACGCTACTTAAACTCCTGGCCGGCCTGTCCACGCCCACGGCCGGGACCATCGAGCTCGACGGCAAAACCCTCACTGCAAATTCCGCCACACTGCGCGGCCAAATCGGTCTACTCGCCCCTGCCGACCATCTCTACGATCAACTTACGGTTTTAGAAAACTTACGGTTCTTCACAGCGCTTTATGGCAAAGAGCATCAAGAGAATGGGTTGGCGGCGGCTTTGGAAGTAGTCGGCCTGGCTGAGCGCGCCGATGAATACGCCGGCAACCTTTCGGCCGGCATGAAATGCCGCCTGTCCATCGCCAAATGGCGTTTGCTCGAACCCGGCCTACTCCTCCTCGACGAACCCTACGGCGTCCTCGATGGCAGCGGGGTCGATCTGTTGGAAGAATTCCTGCGCCAGCAATGCGCCAAGGGTCACATTGTCATCATGGCTTCGCATCATGTGTCGCGCGCCTTGAACCTGTGCAGCCGCGCCCTGGTGCTCCATCAGGGACGGTTGAGTTTTAACCAGGCCAAGCAGACCCCCTGGCCAAGCTTCGAGCGCGCCTTTGGCGAATTTTTACCCCGCGGCGGCCTATGACCCTGCTCAGACAGACCTATCTGCTGTTGTCGAAGGATCTACTGCTGGAGTTGCGCCGGCGCGATAGCTTGTTGACGATGTTTTTTTTCGGCACGCTGCTTTTGTTCGTCTTTCACTTCGCTTTCGATTTGTCGCCGGACAGGATTGCCGAACTGGCGCCGGCGCTTCTCTGGTTGGCATTTTTGTTTACCGGAACTTTAGGGTTAGCGCAGCTGTTTCAAGCCGAACGAGACAATCATTGCCTGGACGCTTTGCTCTTGTCGCCGCTCGACCGCGGCGCGCTGTTTCTAGCCAAGACCGGTTTTAATTTCGTGCTGATGTTTGTCGTCGAACTGGTGGTCATCCCGCTGTTTTGGATTTTGTTCAACTTGTCCGCCTGGAACTTGCTACCGCAGCTCTTTTTGGTAACTTTACTGGGCACGGTGGGCTTTTGCACTTTGGGCACAATCACGGCGGCGATCACTTTACGCGCGCGCGCGAAAGAGCTGCTTTTGCCCCTGGTCTTGTTTCCCTTGATGATTCCGGTAATCCTCGCGACCATTCGTTGCATGGAAAGCATCATGAAAACTGGCGGTATGACAGAAGCCATGCCATGGCTGCGGCTGCTCATCGGTTTCGATGTGATTTTTTTGACCATCGGGATTTTGATCTTTGATTGGGTGATCGAAAGCTAATCATGGCGCAGTCCACGGCAGCGGTAAAGAAACGCAAGGGCGTCCTCGGCGGCTTGGCTTTGCTGGCCATCATAGCCGGACTTTGCTGGAGTTTGTTGATAGCTCCGCCAGACGGTTATCAGGGTGAAGTGCAGCGCATCATGTATCTTCACCTGCCGAGCATTCTGACCGCCTATCTTTCCTATTTTCTCGTCTTCATCGGGAGCGGCATGTATCTGTGGAAGCGCGAGAAGAAAGACGACCTGCTCGCCCATGCCGCCGCCGAATTAGGCGTCCTGTTTACCGCGCTGACCATCGTCGAAGGCTCGATCTGGGGCAAACCGACCTGGGGCGTCTGGTGGACTTGGGATGCCCGGCTCACTTTGACGGCGATCCTGCTGCTGATTTACGCCGGTTATTTGATGCTCCGTTCGTTGATCGACGATGAGCAGCGCGCCGCCTCGGCGGCGGCGATTCTGGGCATTATCGGTTTTTTCGACATCCCGTTGATCCACATGTCGGTGTACTGGTGGCGCACGCTGCACCAGCCACCGTCGATCCTGCGGCCTGACAAAAAGCCTTGGGAAAACGTCCATCCCGACATGCTGACCGCACTGGCCATCAGTTTTGTCGGCTTCCTCCTGCTCTATTTCTACCTACTGTCGCTACGCTATCGGGTCGGCGAAATGCGCCAAGAGATCAAAGCGTTGCGCTTGGAGCGAGGTGTTTGATGGGACCCTGGGGATTTGTTTCATTGGCGTATGGAATTGTTTGCGCCGTCATCGTCCTGTATTGGTTATTATTGAAGCGGCGATATCGTCAGGCCGAAGCGGAGCTCAACCGGTTGAAGTCCTCGGAGGCAGTTAATAGCCATGACAAAGGGTAAAAGATTCTTAATCGGCGGTGTCGTCATACTCGCCGCCCTCGCCTACATCATCTACGGCGGCATGCAGGAGGCGCTGGTCTATTTCAAAATGCCGTCCGAGCTCCGCGCCGAAGAAAGCTCTATGAAGGGCAAGTTCGTGCGCATGGGCGGCATGGTGGTCAAAGGCTCCATGGAAAAAGATTTGCAAAACCTCACCTATAAATTTCAAATCACCGACGGCGGCACCAGCTTCCCGGTGTATTTCAAAGGTGTGCCGCCGGATCTGTTCGTCGAAGGCAAAGGCGCAGTGGTCGAGGGCCGGGTCGAAAGCGACGGCGTGTTTCACGCCACCACGATCATGGCCAAGCACGCCGAAGATTATAGCCCCCATGCCGACGGCAAGTCGGCGAGTAAAAGTTTTATCCCCGCCAAGGAAGCCGGCGCCCAGTGACCGCGAGCATCGGGCATAGCTCGATCATCATCGCTTTCATCGCCGCGCTGATTGGTATCATGAGTCCGATCGTCGCCGCGCGCTCGGCGGGAGAACGTTTTCGCGCGGTGGCCGGGTACGCAATCCTGGGCCAATTCGTTTTCGTCACGTTGGCCGCGGTGGCCCTGATCTATGGTCTGGTCGCCACCGACTTCTCGATCAAGTACGTCGCCTTCAACACCACCCGCGCCACGCCGGTCTACTATCGTGTCACCGGACTATGGGGGGCGCTCGAAGGCTCGCTCTTGCTCTGGGAATGGATACTCATCATCTTCGCCGGCATCGTCGCTTGGGTCTACCGCCAGCGCCACCATGACCTGATGCCCTGGGTGATCATGATTTTTTCCATCGTCTCGGCGTTCTTTCTTGGCGTCATCGGTTTCTTGTCCAACCCCTTTGAAACCGTTTTTCCGATCCCCCTCGACGGCCGGGGTTTGAACCCGCTGCTCGAAGACGCCAACATGATGACCCACCCGCCGCTGCTTTACACCGGGTTCGTCGGCCTCACGGTGCCCTTCGCCTTTGCCATGGCGGCATTGATCGTCGGCAAGCTCGATGACGCCTGGGTGGTCAGCACCCGCCGCTGGACCATCACCGCGTGGTTTTTTTTGACGGCGGGAAATCTCGTCGGCGCCTGGTGGTCCTATCATGTGCTCGGCTGGGGCGGTTACTGGGCCTGGGACCCAGTGGAGAACGCCGCCTTCATGCCCTGGTTGCCGGCCACGGCATTCTTACATTCGATTCAAGTCCAAGAGCGCCGGCGCATGCTCAAAGTGTGGAATCTGGCGTTGATCATCGTCGCCTTCAGTTTGACCATCTTCGGCACCTTTCTCACCCGCTCGGGAATCATCTCATCGATTCATGCATTTTCCTCGGGCCCGGTGGGCGGTTTCTTTCTGGGATTTTTGGCGTTCATCCTGTTGGGTTCCTTCGGCCTGCTTGCCTACCGCGCCGATCTTTTGAAAGAACAGCCCGAGCTCGACTCCATGGTCAGCCGTGAATCGGCCTTCTTGCTCAACAACATCGTGTTGGTCTCCGCCTTGTTCACGATCTTTCTCGGCACGATCTTCCCGTTGATCTCCGAGGCGGTCGCCGGCACGCAGGTGAGCGTCGGCGCGCCCTATTTCAACTCGGTCACCGTGCCATTGTTTCTCGTCCTGGTATTTCTCATGGGGGTCGGACCGATGATCGCCTGGCGGCGCGCTTCTTGGGATAATCTACGACGGAACTTTCTCTGGCCCGCCGCGACGTCGCTCTCCTTCGCTTTGTTTCTCTTTGTCTGGAAGGTGAAAGACTTTCTGCCGCTGTTGGGCTTTACATTGTTCGCCTTCGTGGTCTTGTCGATCCTCTATGACACCGCTCTCGCGCTGCGCGCGCGCAAGCGCATCGCCGGCGAAGGCATTCTGCGCGGCCTGATCACTCTGACGCGGCGCAACCAACGGCGCTACGGCGGCCTGGTGGTCCATCTCGGCGTGGTCTTGATCATGATGGGCATCGCCGGCTCAATGACCTACAGCAGCGAAAAAGACGCCACTCTCGCGGTGAATCAGACACTCGACATCGGCAACTACAAGATCCGATTCGAAGGCTTGCAGGGATCGCAGCAACCGACGCACTTTCGTGTCGAAGCCGCCTTTCGGGTATTTCACAATGGCAGCGACGATGGCGTGGTCACCCCGGCGCTAAAATTCTTCCCAACCCAACAGTCGCCGATCGGCCGTGCCGTCCATCAGAGCAGCTTGAGCGAAGATATTTATTTAATCCTCTCCGGCTTCAGCGAGGTAAATCGCAATCAAGCCACGCTCAAAGTCCTGGTCCGCCCGCTGGTGATCTGGATGTGGATCGGCGGATTCGTCATCGCTTTCGGCACAATCATCTGCCTGATCCCGATGGGCAAAGCAAAACTGCAAGAAGACTAACCATGCATCGAGACTCGGTGATCTGTAATTGTGAATTTGGAATGTGGAATTCCCCATGCCGATCCGCCGCCTAATCGTCACACTCGCGATCATCACGCCAATCCTGGCGCTGTTGGCATACGGCTTTACCCGCGACGCCAAGTACATCAAGTCGCCGCTGCTGGCCAAACCCGCGACCCAGTTCACGGTTACGCTTTATGACGGCAAGAAGGTCACACTGGATGATTTCCGCGGCAAGGCGGTGTTTTTAAACTTCTGGGCGTCGTGGTGCGCCCCATGCCGCGCCGAAGCCAAAGATCTCGAAGCCGCCTGGCTAAAGGTCAAAGACAGGAACATGGTCTTTCTCGGCGTCGCCTTGCAGGATCTCGACGATAACGCCAAAGCCTTTTTGCAAGAATTCAACGTCACCTATCCCAATGGCCGCGACGAGTCCGGCAAGATCGCCGTCGACTACGGAACGTGGGGCATCCCCGAAAGTTTTTTCATCGACCCGCAGGGGCGCATTACTTATAAGCATGTCGGCGCCATCCGCGCCGCGCTGGTATTGTCAAAACTCGACGAAGCGGCCAAAGGCATCGCCAGCGCCCAAGAAGGCCGCGGCGATTATCAGGGAGTGCGCTGACGACGATGCGGTATCTTAAGTTGTGGCTCGTTGGTCTTTTCTTGGCCGTGATCATCCAACCGCTCCATGGGGCATCCACTAGCGAAATCGAAGACCGCACTCGGGAGATTTCAACCGAACTGCGCTGTGTCGTCTGTCAAAATCTTTCCGTCGCCGACTCGCCCTCGGAGATGGCCCAGCAAATGCGCGCCATCGTCCGCGAGCAAGTCCAAGCGGGCAAAAGCGCCGAGCAGATCAAAGAATTCTTCGTCTCCAAATACGGCGATTGGGTCTTGCTCAGACCCAAGACCACCGGGGTCAGCGCGCTGCTATGGATATTGCCCTACGTCGTACTCGTTTGCGGCATTATCGCCGCGCTCTGGTTCATTCGCCGCTGGACGAAAAACAAACCGCCAGCCGAAGTTTCAACCCGCGAAAGCGTGGCAGCGAACCAGGCACAGCGCGACTTGCTGCGTGGAGAATTCCAGTTACCGGATATCGAAGACGAGAGCGAGCGCGCCCAACTGCTGCGCGGACGCGGCCATGTGCGCGACGAACTGAATGAGTTGGAGTTCGATTTTCAATCCGGCAAATTGTCGGCGGCCGATTACACCCGACTGCGACAAGAGATTGAAAGCAAAGGTGTCGGTGTGCTGCAACAGCTGAGTGTCCTGCCCGCAGCGCCGAAAGTAAAAGCGCAAGACAGGAAAACTAAACCGCAGCAAGACACGGCCGGGCAGAGCCGTTTCAAGCGTTGGCAACTGATCGGCGGTGGCGCGTTTCTCATGCTCTTCGGTCTCACCCTTGGCGTCATGCTGACCCAATCGATCCGCCCGCGGCAAGGCGAGGGCGACACCATGACCGGTGATTTCATGACCGGCACGACTCCCATGAGTGGTGCGGCCGGCGCAGCCATGGCCGAAGGCAAACAAGCATTCCAGCGCCAAGAATTTCCCAAGGCCATCGAGGCTTTCAAAAAAGTCCTCGGTGCCGATCCGGCTCATCCCGAGGCGCATAGCTACATGGGGTTCATTCTGATGCAAGCTGGCCATGGCGACGGCGCGCTCATGGCCTTCGAAAAAGCCCTTGCCCGCGCCCCCAACCTGCCCATGGCGCTATGGGGTAAAGGCATGGTGCTATACCAAGACAAGAAAGATTTCACCGGCGCCCGGGAGATCTTCGAACAACTCTTAACCATGGTGCCACCCGGCGAGGAGAGAAATGAAATCACCAAAATCCTCGGCGAAATCCCGCCAGCCAGCGGCCCAGCCAAACCAGGTCAACCCGCCGCGGCGTCACCGGGCCAAACCATCTCCGGCACTATCACCATCGATCCAAAGCTGAAATCGAACGTTTATCCCAATGCCGCACTATTCATCATCGCCAGACCCGCCGCCGGCCATGGCGGCCCGCCCCTCGCCGTCAAAAAAATCGACAAACCGACGTTTCCATTGAATTACTCCCTCAACCAGGAAAACGTCATGATGCAAGGCTCCCCGTTCGCCGGCAAGATCAACATCACCGTCCGGTTAGACAAAGACGGCAACCCGACCAGCCGCGGCGCCGGAGACATGACCGGAGAGTACAAGAAAAATCCCGCGGAGGTGGGCGTGAAGAATGCGGATATCGTGATCGATCAACTCATGCCGTAACCCTGCGTGTCCCGCCGGTGATGGGTTGCCCCGAGGGACAATTAGGCGGATGCTATTTAGCAGAAAGGTGACTGACGAT
>JBGTCC010000467.1:0-11075 GCA_041749055.1 Thermodesulfobacteriota bacterium
AAGCGGCCGGACTGATGGAATTACACTGGCGGTGAGCGGCTCGACGGCGGACTCAGAAACGGTAATCACCGCAATGGTATCGCCGACGGCATTGAAGACTTCAAGTGCATAGCCGTCTTCGCAATCCTTGCCAGGCAAGTGTTCGACAATAGTGGCAACATCACCTTTTCGGAGACCGTGTTCAGGGACATCGACTCGCAGCGAGACGCGTTTGAATAGATCGATTTTCATTTTGCCGCCTCTTTATCCGGAACCAACGTAACGAACCGGGTTTCACCGTTTACCTTCAACCGAATCCACACGGTGATCACCTGAAGGGTTTTCCCATTCGGCCCGACCAATACTCCCTTAACCTCGCACATGTCACCATACACAGTTGATCGAGTCAAATCCGCGTCATTTTCCTGGACCAATTTGCGCAAATCATTTCCTAACTTCTGCCAATCACTTGCTGTGTATCCGGCGATCGCCAAGAACCCGGATTCGTCATCTTCCACTCGTGGATTAAGCAAATAATCATTGAGCTTACGGTCACTGAGTTATCGCCCCTATCGACCTATGCCGCCGCTGCCCAATTCGCGCTGCGCCTGTTCGGCGAAACTCCACTTGCGCAGTTTGTCGAGGGGGACGGGGTCTTTGCTTTTCAGTTCGAGCATCGAGTGATCCACTAGGGATTGCACTGCGGCGTCGGAGACCACTCCGCCGTCGGCCCAGCTTCTGCACGCGGCGATCTCCAGCGGCAAGGTGCTTAGCCCGGCGCCGGTGGAGGCGATTTTTAATTCTTCTGTTGCGTTAACGATAGTTGGTGAAAGTGCCAGGATGGAAAAGACTGACACGAACCGACATAATACGGATGATTTCTTCATCCTGGTATGTGCCGACGCGGTAAGCGAAGAGATTTACGCTTACGCTTCTTTCGCGGTCACATGGGCACCGCCGAACGCTTCGGAGCGGTTGCCGACGAGCACCAGCGGTTCACTGCCGACGTTGGTGATCTGGTAATAATCCTTGGCGCCGAAAAAAACGATCTCGTTTTGCTCGATCACGCGCTCCTCGCCTTTGAGCCCTTTAACCGAAGCTTTGCCTTGCAGCACGAGAACAGTCTCCGGCGACATATGGAAATGCATGTCGGTGTGTTCGCCGGGTCGGAAATAGAGAATCCACGAGCGAAAGGTCTCCGAACCGAAGAGCGGTAAGAAGCGTTTGTCTTGGTCCTTGGCCGTCCGCATGGTGTCGTTGATATTCGCGAATTCCATAAACCCTCCGAAACTTTCTACCTTTGGTGCTTAGGCTTTTGGGTGGATAGCGTGTCGCGTTCAGTTTGTTTTATTCACCACGAAGGCATCGTTCGAAGGGGGTTAGACTCCGGACACGGAGGGTTCGGATAAGGGCGGGTTTAAAACCCGCCCCTACAAAAACTTCGTGCTCTTCATTTCCTTCGTGGTGAAAACATCTTCACAGTAAACTTGAAGCCGCCTATCTTCAGGCCAGGTCGAACGCCTCCACGCCGGTTGGTGATACCAATTTCGTTCAATCCGTCAAATCCAGCAGCACGCCGTCGGGATCGGCAAGACTTTGCTTGCACAGCTTGCAGCCTTCGAGGTTTTTCTGGCGCGTTTCACCGTCGCGGCTGATGGCGATTTTGCGCGGCGCGGAAGCGGGGAAGGAGGCAGCCAGGGCGTCAATATCCTTTTTCGTCTGTTCTAGATCGTCGACCTGGAAGCCGAAGTGATCCAAGCCCGCCATATGGCCGCGGTACTGGATCATATCCCAGGGACGGATCGCCAGGTTCACTTTTCCGTCGGTAAGATAATAGCTGTTATCGCCGGACATTCCCTCGACCGGCTGGAGATCGAAAACTTTCTGGTAGAACTCGGCGATATAAGCCGGCCGTCCGCTACGGATACAGACATGATTGATCCAGCGCGGCTGTTCCCAGCCGAATTCGACGTAGCCTTCGCGCACGTTGGCCATGCCTTTTTGCGAAAGATCGTATTGGTTGCCGTCCGGGTCATTGCCGCGCAAGCCGGCAAACGGCACATGGCTTTGGCTCTCGTGAATGTAGATATCGGGGTATGACTCTTTGATGCGGTCACGGACCAGCTGGACACTCTCGACGGCAAAGCCGAAATGATCGAGGCCCGATCTCGAACCGGGTTGGCGCTGCAAGAGGGCGAGGCCGATGACACCGTCGCTCAAATGGCCGCGGTCCTTGTTGTATTCGCCTTTTTCATCGGTCATGCCGTTGGTGATTTTCTTCATGCCGAAAATCGTTTGATAAAACTTCGCTTCGCGATCCCAATTTTCGGTCAACACGGCGATATGCCGAATGCTGGTAAACATGGTCGTTGCCCTCCTGTTGAATTGATTCATCTCAAAGTTGGTCGTTGCTGTCAATATGGATAAAAAGCGGTGCTCCAGGCGGTTTTTTCGGCGAGCGCGCCTTGATTCTAAAAACCTGGAGGGATAAAAACGAAGCGATCTCAAGAAACGCCGATGACTATTCGTTCCTTCGATTTACTCCAGCCACGATCTTTGGCCGAAGCCGTTGAGCTATTGCACAAGCATGGCGACGACGCCCGCGCCATTGGCGGGGGCACCACGTTGGTGATTTTACTGAAGCAGCGCGCGCTGCATTACCCATATCTCGTCGACTTACAGACGATTCCTGGACTCAATGAAATTAAGCAAGAAAACGATGGCGTGCGCGTCGGCGCTTTGACGACCCATCGGAGGGTCGAGTTATCGCCGTTGATTCGCCAGAGGTTCCCGGCGGTCGCTGAGGCGTTCGGCCATATCGGCAACGTGCGCGTGCGCCAGACCGCGTCCGTCGGTGGTAATCTTGCCCATGCCGACTATCGCTTGGACCCGCCGCCGTCGTTGTTGGTGCTTGACACGGAGGTTTCGGTTTTCGGCCCCAACGGCTCGCGAACGATCGCCCTCAAAGATTTCTTTCGCGGCATCTACGAGACTGCGCTGGAACCGGGTGAGATTCTCACCGACATAAAAATTCCGCCTATGCCGGCAAATAGCCGAGCCGTCTATTTGCGCTACGGTACGCTGTCGGCCAATGACTGGCCTTGTGTGAATGTTGCGGTCTTGTTGCGTAAAGAAAACGGCCGCTGCCAGGAATTGCGCGTCGCGCTGGGTGGTGTGGCGGCGACGCCGCTCTTGATCTCGGGGCTGGAATTCGCGCACGACCAAGTGGTCGACGCAACAGTGATCGAAAAAATTCTCACCGCGGTGGAGGAGCAGATTTCGCCTTCCTCCGACCTGCGCGGCTCGGATTGGTACAAGCGCAAGATGGCGCGGCTGTTTACCCAAAAGGCGATCGCCCAGCTCAGTGGATAGACCCATGGCAAACTTCTCAGTCGTTGGACAATCGGTCTTCCGCAAAGATGCCCAGCAAAAGGTCACCGGGCAGGTGTTGCATGTCGGCAATATCGAGATGCCTGGCATGCTGCACGTCGCGGTGTTGCGCAGCCCTTACGCTCATGCCCGGATCACCCGCATTGAAAAATCGCGCGCCGAAAAAGTTCTCGGTGTCGCCGTGGTTCTCACCGGCGCGGAAGTCGCCAAGATGCCGGGCGTCGATCCGCACTTCGGTCCGGCGTTTCGCGATCAGCCAATTCTGTGCGTCGAAAGAGTTTGTTATATCGGCGATCCGGTGGTGGCGGTGGCGGCGGTGGACCGGCGCACGGCGGAAGATGCGCTGCAATTAGTGGAAGTCGATTACGAGCCGTTGCCGGCGGTGCTCGATGTGCTCGCAGCGGCTGTGCCTGATTCGCCGTTGGTGCATGAGACCCATCGACCGGCTAAATCCTTCGCCGATCTCGCCCATGTGAAGGCCGGGCAGAAATCGAATATTTGCTACCAATTCAGGCTGCGCTCGGGCGATGTCGACAAAGCCTTTGCCGAGGCGGATCGTGTCTTCGAAGATACTTTCAGCTCGCCGCCGGCGCAGCATATGCCGATGGAGCCCCATGTCACGCTGGTGTATCTGGATGAGGGACAGCGCATCAATATTTGGACGGCGAGCCAGACGCCATCCTATGTGCGCACGGAGATCGCCAACACCTTCGGCATTCCGATGAATCGGATTCGCGTGCGCATTCCTTATCTCGGCGGCGGCTACGGCGCCAAGCTTTACGCCAAGCTTGAGCCTTTGGTCACGGCATTAGCTTTAATCACCAGGAAGCCGGTGCGCTACGCGCTGACGCGCGAAGAAGAATTCTTGACGATCACGAAACATAAGGTCATCGCCAAAATCAAAACTTCGATCAAAAACAACGAGATCACCGGACGCAAGTGCGAAGTCTATTGGGACACCGGCGCCTACGCCGAGATCGGGCCGCGCATTGTCCATAAATCCGGTTACACCTCCGCCGGGCCCTATCGCATTCCCAACGTCTGGATCGACTCCTACTGCATTTATACGAATCATGTGCCGGCGGGGGCGTTCCGCGGCTTTGGCGTGCCCCAGGTGATCTGGGCCTACGATTCGCAGACCGACATGATCGCCCGGGCCATCGGCGCCGATCCGCTGGAATTTCGCATGCGCTACGCGCTCAACGAAGGCGAAGCTTTCGCCACCGGCACGCCGGTGAAATCCTTTGGCGTCAAGCAAGCGTTGCGAGAAGCGGCCAACGCCGTGGATTTTTCCAAACCGAGCGTGAATCAGTCCAGCACTAAGCTGCGCGGCAAAGGCGTTGCCAGCGGCGTTAAAGCGGTGCTGACGCCGTCGATCTCCGGCGCCATCGTCATGATGAACGCCGACGGTAGCGTCAACGTGCTCAGCAGCACCGTCGAGATGGGCCAGGGTTCTGAAACCATGATGGGGCAGATCGTCGCCGAAGAGTTGGGAGTGTCCTTCGACCAGGTGCACATCGTCCAGCCTGACACGGATATTACGCCCTATGACACCATCACCGCCGGCAGCCGCTCGACCTATCACATGGGCAACGCCGTGCGCATGGCGGCGGGCAAGGTTAAAGCGGTTCTTTGCGAGGCGGTGGGCAAGAAGTTGGAAGTCGACCCGGAAGATCTCGTCATGCAAAATAACCGAGTTCACGTACAGGGCAGCGAAGAGCGCGGCATGAGTATCGGCGAGGCGTTTCTGGTGAAATTCGGCAGCGCCGGCACGACGATCACCGGCGAGGCGATCTGCCAGCCGGAAGCGGCGCCGATGGACCCGGAAACCGGCCAGTCGGAAAAATGCACTGAGTTCTGGTTTCCGTCGGCAACTTCCGTCGAAGTCGAGGTCGATACCGAGACTGGGAAGATCAGGCTGTTGCAATTTTACAGCGTCGGCGACACCGGCACGGCGATCAATCCGCGCCACTGCGAGCAACAACTGTTGGGCTCGGCAATCACGCACTTGGGTTTGACGCTCTTCGAGGAGATGCTTTTCGACGAAGGGCAATTGACAAACGGCTCGCTGCTCGATTATCAAGTGGCTTCGTTCAAAGATTTGCCTGACTCATTCCGTCCGATCATCGTCCAAGTACCCCATGAAACCGGCCCATTCGGCGCCAAGGGCGTCGGTGAGACAGGCACATTGACGGTCTCGGCGGCCATCGCCAATGCGATTCACGATGCGACCGGTGTGCGCATTCGCGATTTGCCGATCACGCCGGAGCGGGTTTTACGAGCGTTAGCCGAGAAGTCTCAGGCGGCCAAGCCGAAGTAGATTCGTAATGCGGCGAAGGCGGAGCCAAAGAAGCAGAAGGGATTTCACCGCGGAGACATGGCGGTCGCAGAGGTCGGAATAGGTCTTGATCGAAAAATGCTTTTTTCTGGGTTCTCTGCGCCGCCGCGGGAAGCCTTCCGATAATTTTTGCGAACCTGGTAAACTTGCATCCATGACAAAATAATATGAAGCGCGAAATCACACTGACGATCAACCAGCGAGTTGAGAGTTTCACCATCGACGATGCCGACACGCTATTGGAAGTCTTGCGCGAGGGCTTCAAGTTCTGGAGCGTGCGCGAGGGTTGCGGCGTCGGCGCCTGTGGGACTTGCACAGTTTTACTCGACGGCAAGCCGGTGAGTTCCTGCTTCTTACTCGCCGCGCGCGCCGCCGGCCATGAGATCCTCACCCTCGAAGGCTTGAGCGACGGCGAGTCGCTCCATCCGATCCAGCAAGCTTGGGTGGAAGAGCGCGCCTTGCAGTGCGCCTATTGCACGCCCGGTTTCGTGCTCTCGGTCAAAGCCCTGCTCGAAGAGAACGCGGATCCGAGCGATGACCAGATTCGCGAATATCTCGCCGGTAACCTCTGCCGCTGCGCCGGCTATGCCGACATCCTGCGCGCGGTCCATGCGGCGCGGGTGAAGCTTAAAGCTACAGTGAATCGCTGATCAGTCATCCACTCCCGCCCGCTGCAATTCCACCATTTGAACATTTCTGTCGTTAAGGGGGCCTGAAGGCAACCTACGACATTTTTGTGCCGCTGCAGAGTAATTTGTCCGTTGTGCTGCTATCGATTCGCCGTGGGTCAAAGCCGCCGATGTTTAAGTCGTTAACAAAGTTAGACAATTTCATGTGGTGAGGGGCACTCGCCAAGCTTTAGCGTCGATGGCACGCAATGTGCAGATTGACCCGAGTGAGGCTGAAGACTTAAACGAAGAATGTAGACGGCGAACCTATGGCAACGAGACAGAGCGCGGATTCCAGCAACGAAAAGCGGTCTTGGAATTTAGATCGGATCTTTGATGCCGCTAAAAAAGACACGGTCATCCGTTTGCGTTGGCCGTTGGTCATTTTTTCCTCCTATCTGCTCTACTACGCGCCGGTCGAGTGGTTTACGCCGACGCAAGTACAAGCAATTCTAAGTCTCTATCTTCTGAGTCACGCCACACTGTATTTTTTGGCGGATGATTTCTTCGATTCGCCGTATTTTTACGGGCCTTTGTTGATCTTCGACAGTTTAGTGTTGATTGTTGTCTTGAGTGCCAGCAGTGCGGCTACTCCCGACTTTTACATCGCCTGTATAGTTACTCTGATCTTGAGCGTTATTTGTAACGACGCGCGCGGTCTTTTGGTCGTCACGTTCCTGGCACCGCTGCTCTACGGCTACGCGCTATTCAGCTCGTCGACCGTCGTAAAGCCGTCCCTCTTTCTCCAGTTGCCGTTTCCTTTCGTTATCTCACTCTTCTACGGCTACTTCGCTCAAGTCGGCAGAATGCGCCGATTGGCACAGGAGAAAGAGCAAGAGGTGCGGCGCGAGCAGCGGGCCGCGGAAGAACTGCGCCGCCAGCGCGAGCGCTTGGAGGCGATGCATGAAGTCAACGTCGCCGTGACATCGACCAACGAAACCCGAAGCATTCTCAATGCCCTCTTGGAGAAAACCTTAAGCCACTTGCCCTATGCCGCAGCGCTGGTCCGATTGCGCGACCCGCAGTCACAGCTGGTCGAGACGGTTGCGGCTCTGGGCTTCGATACCAAGGAGCGGTTGGACGCGGCTACGCTCAGCTTTGTCGATGGGATCATGAAAGCCACCGAGCCATTGATCGTGCGCAACGTCTTTACCGAGACCCAGTTCGAGAATTTGGCGTTTTTCAAGCAAGAGGGTTTGGTGTCGATCATCGGTCTACCGCTGGTGGCCAACCACGAAATCCTCGGCTGTCTCGTCTATGCGGCCCGTGAAGAGCATGGCTTTGGTGTTGAAGAAGTCGAGTTTTTAGACACGCTCGGCGGCCAAGCCGCCATGGCGATCCACCACTCGCAGTTGTACCGCCAAAGCCAGCAGCAGACCGAAGAGCTGCGTCATGCGCACAGGATCAAAGATGAGTTTCTCAAGGTGGTTTCCAACGAGTTGAAAACGCCGCTCAGCGTGATCGCTGGTTACACCGATATGTTCAACCAAGGACTGTTAGGCCAATTGACGCCGATTCAGGAGAAGGCGATCGAATCCATCGAGCGGCAGTCGAAAGACCTTGGCGGTCTCATCAACACGGTACTGCGGGTGAGCGATATCGAGTCGGAGAGTCTGCGCGCCGGCGAAAATGAAATCAATCTGTGGGAATTTCTGTCCGAGCTGCGCTCGGAGTATGAACCTCCGCCGGCCAAAAACGTCAAACTAATCTGGGACTATCCAGCGGATTTGCCGGCCATCCAAAGTGACCGGCCCAAGCTCAAACGCATTGCTGAGAATCTGATCAACAATGCCGTCAAGTTCACCGAACATGGCACCGTCACGATATCGCTGTACTATTTGGCACCGGCCAAAACTCTTGAGCTCACCGTGGCCGACACCGGAATCGGTATGGCGAGCGAACAGCGCGGTGTGATATTCGAGAAGTTCCGCCAACTACAGGATGCCCATCGGGCACTTCAGCATGGCGGCGTTGGATTGGGCCTCTACATCGTCAAAAGATACATGGACGTCCTCGGCGGGGAGATTCACCTCGACAGCGAGCCGGGGAAGGGATCGACTTTTACCATGCGCATCCCAGTCGCGCTCTACAAACAAGCGACGCTCCACGAACAGCTCTTGCTGCCAACGGGAATTGAAATACCGAGGGATAGTTTAGAGTCAAGATAATTGCGGCCCGCGGGAGCGGCCAGAATGTTTAGCGTGGCGTGTCGGAAATAGCTCGGTTGCCACGTTTCAAATACATTTTAACCCAATGGTCATAGATATTGTCTGGCCGAAAGACATCGATCCGTTTGCGGCCCTGGGCGGTCTCGACGACAATGCTGACAGAAAGCTCCTGCCAGGATACCCCGAGCAGTCGTTCGTTGCGCTGTTCAACCAAAGCCCCGATGGTGCGCATGAGCTGAGATAGACAGTGGCCGTCGGCGCTGCGGCTGTTGCGCCGCCGCAGTTGGCGGCGGTCGCGCTCGATCCGGTCAAGATCTTGACACGAGTAGCGTAATCGCTTGGCGGGTTGCGACGAGGCATTGGTATAGGTTTCTTCGTGGCCAATCGCACGCGGCGCAACTCGATTCTTCCAAAGTTTTTGCAGGCGATTGCGGCTAATTCGGAGCAGCGGATTTTGGCTTGCCGTTGGCGACTCTGGGCGCAGCCAAACCAGATAATTATCGCCGGTGCATTCCAAATTGAATCTGTCGAGCTGAAGGTTCTCCAGATCGTGGCCAATGACGCGTAAATGGCGCGCGTAATCGCTAGTGCCCATGGATTTGTTGTGCTTGTGAGTATTGCGCGTCATCGCCGAACCGGGGTCCGTACCGGCAATCAATCTCAAGAGTCCGCGGTTGAGTGGCCGCGGCGCGCGCCGAACTCCTCGCAAGATACTAAACACAGGCAATTTATAGTTGCAATTGAGGCAAAAGTTAGTCACCGCGACTTGGACGGCTTTGGGTAGCCGCTTCGAGATGGAGAAGCCGAGATAATAGCCGCACTTGGGACAAGACCGGGCGCGATAGTTAGACATGGACATGTTCTTTTCGGTGTCGTTACTTATTCGTATCGTCGGCGAATGTCAAGAAAGCCGGCGCGGCTATGCCTCGGGGATCACCCGGTGACTCTACTTCTTCGCGCTTTCTTCGCGCTTTTAAAGTCCGACTTTCCCACGCTGTCATGATTTAGCCGACAATTACGACGAATCCTCCCGGCCTTTTGTTTTGTTTTTTTCTGCCGATAGACTGAGCCGCGTGGCGGGGAGCCGTCTCCCGGCTTTGCTGGTCGTCGTCAAACTTCGGTCGGTTTGTCAGCTTTGCTCTCCAACGATACCAGCGCTTTTTCCATCAATGCGATGCGCCAGCGCCGTTCTTCCTCGGCGGGCAGCTCCGGCTGGCCGACGGGATAATGAAACTTATTGCCGCCGACGATTCTGCCGACGCCAACTTGCGCGGCGACGTTGGCCAGACAGGTGATGAGCACCACCGGGATTCCTTGTTTCTCAATTTCTTTTGCAATCGTAGCGCCGCTACGCGTTCCGGTGCCTCAGGTCGCCGTTAAGATGACGGCGTTGACACCGGAGCTCGCCAGTTCCCCGGCGATGCCGGCGCCAAGCTCAGCCATCTTGCTCGGCATCGCGCCGGTGCCGGTGGTGACGAAATAGCGCTCGTGGAGTTTTTTGAAGCGTCGGTTCTTCTCTAGCTCGCGCATCGCATCCAGCGGCAGAATGCGGTCAGGATCTTCATCCACCATCGAGGTGTCGTAGCCGGTATGCATCGCTGCGAATTCGCCGCACTTCAAATCATCCAGCCCGGCCAACGAATATTTGAAGTAACGCGAGCCGCGTGAGCTTTCGAGCCGGTCCGGATTACCCTTGGGCACGAGACCGCCTTCGGTGACGAGAGCCACCGTGGCGTCTTTCAAGCTGCCGGTGAGATTGGGAATCGTGTGCCGCGCGGTGGCGATGAGCGGGATCTCGCTTTCGTAGGCCGCGCCGTTAAGCTTGGCGAGCATGAGTTCGACGGCGCGGACATAATCCGGCTTGCCTGTTCTGACGGTGAAGCGGCGTGGGATCGGCAAGCAATGCTCGGCGCGGAAAGCTTCCGCGCCAGCAGGGTCCTGCGCTATTAACAGTTCGAGCAGCGCTGAAAAGCGTTTTGCCGCCTCCGCCATGGACGCCGTGGAGGCGCCGGTTTGCACGACGAATACTTGGCGGCCGATCTCCTGCGTGCCCGGATTGTTTTCATCCATGCCGGTGATCGCCGGAATACGCCAGTTGTCGCGCACCCAGCTGCACGCCTTGGCGCAGGCGATACCGTAGCGGCCGGCGTTGAAGGCCGGGCCGGCTAGGAAGAAATCGGGCTGAAAGCGGTCGATGGAGGCACGCATCGCTTGCAGTGCGTGCTCCTCTCGTTCATGAAAGTAGTTGTCGCCGCAGGCCAGGATTGCATACTCGACGCCGCGCTGCTGCAAACTTTTTGCGATTTCAACTCCGATACCGACCGCCTGCGGCATAAATATTAATTCCTGTCCGGCCTTCTCTTCGCCGCCGATACCGGCGAAAAACTGGTTCAAATAATGGAGCACTTTGATCATGTACGGCCTCCTCCAAAAGTTGTGCAAGATTTCGCAGGATTCACCGCGGAGATGCTGAGGACGCAGAGAAAAGAATTATTGATCAACGTTGTTCCGAACTCCGCGACCTCCGTGCCT
>JBGTCC010000468.1:0-2878 GCA_041749055.1 Thermodesulfobacteriota bacterium
TTTATTATTCGACGCGCCCAGGCAGGCGAAGGGCACTTCCACGACGAAAGAGTGAAGCGGCTTGCCGGTGATGTTGAAAAACATCTTTGCCGGAATACCGCGGGCGGTCGCGGCATTGATGATTGTCGTCGTGCAGGTTGAATAGTCCACTTCTCCGGAGAGATGGCCGGCCACGGAGATGGGGCAGCGCATCTGGACGAAATGGAGGTCTAGTCCTTCTTGAAGATAAAAACCCTTCTTTTGCGCCAGGTAGGCAGGAAACCAGGTCATCGACCTGCTGGGTACGCCGACAACCACGCGCTCGGCGGAGCGCTCTTGAGCGCGCGAGTTTCCTACGAGGGCGACCGTCAACATTACGCCGAACTGTACGGGTAGAGTTCGATACCATGATCGCAGCAAGGATTTCCCTCGGGATGTTTTCACGCTGTTCACCGAGTGGGGAAATTGACCAGCCGTCTCCGTGTTCCACGTAAAGAATTGTTCAGCGCATAACCGTGCGCGCCTTGCGAACTTGCGAGGCCTCGATCCAGCCTTGGCGCGCGAAGAACTCCGAAAGAAATCGCACCGCTTGCTCGGCGCTCGCCAGTGCCATTTGTTCGGCTGAGGTGAGATCTTCTTGCATGCCTTTGGCCACGGCGTTACTCGCGGCGATCCCGATCCCGACGCTTGCCGAAGCGGCGGCGCCGGCAGGCAGGGTGGCGACCGCGCCCGGCATTTTGCCGCTCTCCGCCTGGGTGATGAATTCCAGAACTTTGCGGCCGTTGCTGCCGTAAAATGCCCGTACTCGGGTGTTCATTTGCGCGGCGCCAGCGCCGAAACCGACGACCCAGCGGCGCAACGGATTGCCTTCGTCGACCCGACTAAACCGGCCATCGATCAGCAGCTCATTCTCACCCACCGCATTGCCGTGCTCAGCCGCTGCCACAGTAAATCCCAGTTGGCGCAACCGGTAAGTTAGATGGTCGGTTAGTGTTGCGGTGGCCTTGTCGGCAATGGCGCGCTGGCGTTCCAGTGGATTGGGATTTGACGGCTGCTGGCGCATGATGCCTTGATACTCGGTCACATCCTTCGCGTTGATCGCAAAGTTGGCAACCATGATCCGTGTCGGCCGTGGCAGTTGCCGATGGTCAATTTGCCCCACGGGTCGTACTGTGGTTTGTGCGCAGGCGCTTAGGAGCAAGACATAAATAATGGTCAGAGTAACGGATCTGTGAACCCTGGCGAGTGCGGCAGCCCACCGGTATTTCGCTCGCGGCATGCAACGAATCTACCGAAGCGGCACGCAACAGGCAAGGAAGTGCTCGGATTGCGTACTCAGAATTAACGGGGTCTTAGAATGAAACTGTGCACCAGGGCGGCTGATGTCAGCATCAGTGAGGTGCACAAGATCGCCGCGCCGAACGGCGCCAGTATCAGGAATTCCACGTAGAATGCCGCGGTAGCGAGCAAGATGCAGCGGGCCAGTCTGACGCGGGACATCGGCGAGCGCAGGTCGAACTTGGTTTGAGAGTATAACAAGGCGGCGTCGCGCTCCGAATAGATCGGTTGGTTGTTTCGATAACGGCGAAATTGCACCAGTCGGACGGCGAACCAGATGATCATGAATAAGACGGGCGCTTCTGAAATAATGTATCCGAACTTGTCCATATCTACCTCCTCACACCCTTTTGTCGAGAAGACTTCTACTCTGGTGTCTTGTTGCCCGATACGTATAAGAAGTTGTCGGCGATGTCAAAAGCTGGGAATCTGGCGCAGGCTAGGGGGCAATCTGAACAAATCCTTGGTTTCCAGGAGGTGCGGCGCTATATTTGAGGCGGTTGGTAAATTGATGAGATTTGGGGAGACAAGAGTGAACTTTATGTCATCGCTGTCTCCCGGCATGATTGGCCTGTTCGAGGAGCTTTGCTCGTCGCATTGCTAGGGATCCGCGCGCCCGATCCGGGCTGCGCCACCAGCGTGGAGGAAGTCGCTCTTACGAAGACTGCCGCCCGCCAAACCCTGCTCGAAGAAGGGGATAAAAAGAAGGCAAGGTGCTTCGGTAAAAGACGCTGATCGTCAACCAAGCGCTCAAGCCGATTAAGGAAGCCTTCGAAAAGAAATATCCCCAGGTCGCACCGGAGCTACTATTCGAGAAGGAAGAGAAGTCGGTCGAGCTGTTCGAGAAGATGTTTATTAAATAACCCGGCTCTATCATCGCAGATATTTTTTCGCTGCTTGTAGCTGTTCGAGCACGGTCCCCACTGCAAGCGGCGGTTCGGTTTGATCTTTGAAGCAGGCGAGCCGTTCGCTCACCTCAGCCGCGGCATGGTGAAATCCACCCGGCAAGCCGGCGGCTTCGAAGGCCTCGGCAATTTCTTTCATTTCGCCGACGTAGCGCCACATTTTTGGCGCGGCGACGACGGCGGCCCGCAGGCATTTATTTTCCAGTGCGGGTTGGGAGATTTTCCACTCTTCGAGCAATGCTTGATCCACCCCTTCATGCGCGGCGAGCGCGCGAATGGCCAGGATCAATGCGTCGGTGCCCTTGGTCCACGCAGCATAGACGACTTTCAAAGCCGATGCTTCGCCGGCGACGGCGCCGATGCTTCGCGCATTCAACATGCTGGCGGAAAATAAATCAGCGATCTCCGCGGCGTTCTCTCCCGAGAGATACATTCGGGTCGTGCCGGCTTTCTTGACCGGCGACCCGATGATGCCGCCGTCGACGAAGCTGGCGCCAGCTTGGGTCACGATCTTGGCAATTTCTTCCGCTGTCGCCCGCGACACGGCGTTAGCATCGACATAAATCCCTTGGAACTGTTGCGCGGCAACGCTCACGGCGATTTCCGTGGCGAACTCGGGCGGACAGACCGACAGCACGATATCGCTTTGGCGCACG
>JBGTCC010000469.1:0-7699 GCA_041749055.1 Thermodesulfobacteriota bacterium
TTTGGTGCGGCTTCGAGGTCGGCCGCTTCGGGCTGTCCCATTCCGCTCCGATTCTGCGCCGGGCCATCGGCATCTATGCAGTTTCGGCGGTCGTGTCGTTAGCTCTTGTCGCGGCGGCGGTTGTTGGCGGCGTGACTACGGGACCGACGCCAGCCGCCGCCCTAGGGCAGATTTTTTTCGTCGCTCTTCCCGCGACGTTGACGTTAGGGGCGTTTATCGCCTTCCTGAAGACCGCGGCATATCTGATCAGGAAACTGCGGATGTGAAATGGCAACGCAGCCACATGGCCGCGCATTAAAGGAGATAAAAAGTCAGAAGCACGGCATTTTCAATTTGAACCTAAGAAGCTCATCGGCTCTCGGGAACTTCTGGAATTTTTTAGCTGTCCCGGCAGACGTCATTGGATGTTGAAGATTCCTTCTTTTTCTCCCCAACTATCGAGTAACCCGCCGCACACATCCCCGGCGTCTTTTTCGAGGGAAATCTTGCGACCTCTCCAGCGCGGCAGCAGAAGATCTTGATACGTCTTCGGAACCTCACTGGTTTTGACGAGGTTCTTGTTGTAGGCGAGCCCTAATCGACAAACCGCCGCGAATGAGTTCGGAAACCGGACCGGCCGACAGCTCGATAATATCCACCTCATGTTATGCGGCCCGTCCTTCGTTGACCACCCGGTTATAGACACCGGTTGAGCCCGAGCGATAGTGGCCGATCGAGATATACGGGTGGGCTTGACGGAACTTTTCCAGCATCTGCCGAGCCGCATCGATGCCTAGTATGCCGTAAACGACGAGCCGCCCTTTTTTTTCGCTCCTTCGATAAGCCGATTTTTTCGCTCCGGCTTTTTTAAACTTTAATAAGCTTAGAATCTCCCAGCACGGCCGCTCCCAAGCGGGAAAAGCCTCCCGGTATATTTTTCAAGCTTAGCCCACGACCGCGCGACACGCTCGCCAAAATCGGCCTGCCACCGCGGAGCAAGTGAAAGCTTACATCGTGGGGGATATAACGTTGTTGAGTAACCTGACAAACTCCAGTAAATAACCATGTCCAGTAAAGAAAGCGGCGGTAAGTGGAGAGGCGAGTTCGTGGTGACCGATGTACGACACTCGGATGAGAGGGTTTTTATGCGAAGAATAATTCTTGCCGGCTGCATCGTGGCGCTGCTCGCCGGCTGCGGCGATAAAGCGAAGGACATATATGAGACCGCGCAGTTCGAAGAGAAGCAGTTCAACAAGCCGCACGCCATGCAACTCTACCGGCAGATCGTCGAACAATATCCCGACTCATCATACGCCGGCCAAGCAAAGACCCGTTTGGCTGAATTGGCGAAACGTTAGTGGGAAGAAAAGAGCAGGAAAGATCCAATGCCAAGGCATGGGCGGTTGGATAGTCAGGGACGAAGCGGCGGCCGGCATGGCGTGACGGCGCAGGTGAGAGCCGAGGTTTTCTCTCCCGACGATTTCACCGATGGGGCGATTACAAGGGTCAGGTTTTTACTTCCAGACGTTCTGGATTTTTGTTTATTCATCGCGCACTGGCGCTATGAATAAACTCCCCCTTCCCTACGGCTCCAATTGGAATCGCCTGTCGGGAGGATATCCCGCCCCGAACTCCAATAATTTCATGCGCGGGACCGAGACCTCGCTACAGACCTTCTCGACTTTTATCAGCTCGGTGGGCCTTTTCCAGTCGCTCTTCGACTCGCAGGTGACTTGCACGCAGGAGGTCTTCTTCAGCCAGGAGCATACTTTCTCGGGGCGGCCGGCGGCATTCTCCAGTTCGGTCAGATACCACGCGTCGAGTTTATCCTTGCCATCTTCTAAGTGCACGCCCGGCACCAGCGTGTAGAAGCCACCGCCGACCTCCAACAAGCTCAGCGCCTTGTCAACGAACTGGGACAAGTCCTCGGTAAAGGTGAAGCCGCCAAACACGTCGGTAACGATCTGGAACTTTCCCAGCTCCTCGGGCGGGTATTGCCGCAGACGCTTGCCCGAAAGATACCGTAGACGGTCGTCACCGAGGCTCGCGGCCCGCTCTCGCCACTTGTCCGTGCGAAGATCCTCGATGGACATCGCGACGGCGCGCGCCTTGACGCCGGGCCGCGCGCACGTTTCACCCGACGGCGCGCCTTCTTCGGGCGCGTAGTAGTCCAGAACCGCTTGCCCCGAGCCCGCGCCGATATCCAGCCATCGGTCCGAGCTGCCCAGCCTGCCGAGCGCGGCGCAAAAACCGGTGGGAAGAAGCTCCGCGTAGTCCGAGAGCCCTCGATTGGTGATGTAGCCGCTAGGAACATCGGCGCGGCGCCTTTGGTAGATTTTTTCCTGCTTGGCGATTTCCTCGTCGAGCCGCGGTTCAGCGGGTTCCTGCGGCCAGCCGGGTCGCAGACCGAGCGCCTGCACGACGACGGCGATCACAACCGCCAGGCACGCTGCCGCGGCCCTCCATTCTTGCACCGACGATTTAACCGAACGCATGATAATTACTTTCACTTCGCGTTGAAAAAAATGATATTCATAGAAGCGTTTTCAAAGCTGTTCCAGCCATAGTCTATGCTGCTGGTTGCCGCAAGACCAAAGCCTGACAACATGTCGTGTACCCAACGTTATCCCGGTAAGGGGGCTGTCCATAAGTTGCCAGCTCCCTTGAGTGCATGTGCTTCAGTCGCAGTTCTTAAGCTTAGACTCCTGACAGCGCCGTGCCATCTCCTGCGCGGCGGCAATCTGCTCGGCGGTCATTTTTGCTGCAATTCTATCTCGATTTTTTGTCGCCGTATCTCCAGAATCGCCGCTCAATGCTGCGGCAGCGAGGGTAAACCACATATGCGCACGGACAAAGTCCCGCGGCGCGCCTGTGCCATTGGTATACATCACAGCCAGATTAATTTGGGCAAATTGGTTTCCCTGGGCGGCCGCGAGGCGATACCACTTCACGGCTTCCTGATAATTCTGCGGCACGCCTTGGCCTTTCTCATACGCCAGACCCAGACCGGTCTGTGCCGGCGCGTATTCCTGCGCCGCCGCGAGGCGATACCACTTCACGGCTTCCTGATAATCCTGCGGCACGCCCTGGCCCTCCGCGTATATCGAACCCAGCCGGGTCTGCGACCATTCGTCTTCCCGCGACGCCGCGATGCGATACCACTTC
Source organism: Thermodesulfobacteriota bacterium (assembly GCA_041749055.1). Classification (GTDB taxonomy): domain Bacteria; phylum Desulfobacterota; class Binatia; order UBA9968; family UBA9968; genus DP-20. The sequence goes on from JBGTCC010000469.1 coordinate 3,145, forward strand.
AGGGCTTCCTGATAATCCTGCGGCACGCCTTGCCCTTTCTCATACGCCAGACCCAGACTATACTGCGCCGGAACATTTCCCTGCGCTGCCGCGAGGCGATACCACTTCACGGCTTCCTGATAATCCTGCGGCACGCCTTTCCCCTCTGCATATATCAAACCCAGCCTCCTCTGCGCCCATTGGTGTCCCTGCGCGGCAAGCTGGCGAAAGAGCTTCATCCCCTGAACATAGTCGCCGCGCGCGTACGCAGCGCTGGCGTCATCAAAAGGGCTTGATGCGGCAAAACTACTGGTGCCGAGTAGATAAAAAATGGCGAGCAAAAGCAGGTTGGTTTTCATGGCGCTTCCCATGCCGTTACCGACTGTGGGTTGGCTGAGCAGGACGAGCCCGCTGTTGACTGTCGAATTGAAGGGTCGTGAATCGTAAAACGTTTTAATTTTCGAGCTTGCTCTTTATGCGTCCCGGCAACAGCGTGAGTCGGCAAGAGTCTATGATTGCTTCGGCCGACTTGGCAAACCCGTCATTTACTTCTTTCCGATAGGAACGCAGATTGTTAAAACTCGCCGCGACTTTGGGGAAGTCTGAAAAACCAGCCAACTGGACGCGTCATCGATCTTTCCGGTTCGCGGATTGTAAACCAAGATTTATCACCCTACGGGGCCAATTTGAAGCGCCGCCCAGGAGGATATCCCGCCTCGAACTCCAATAATTTCATGCGCGGGACCGAGGTGTCGCGGCAAACCTTCTCGACTTTTATCAGCTCGGTGGGCCGTTTCCATTCGCTCTTCGAATCGCAGGTGACTTGCGCGCAGGCGGTTTGCTTCAGCCAGGAGCACACTTTCTCGCGGCGGCCGACGGCATCCTCCAGCTCGGTCAGATACCAGATGCCGAGTTTATTCTTGCCATCTTCCAAGTGCACGCCTGGCACCAGCGTGTAAAAGCTACCGCCGACCTCCAGCAAGCTCAGCACCTTGTCAATGAACTGGGATAAGTCCTCGGTATAAGAGAAACCGCCGAAGACGTCGGAAATGATCTGGAATTGACCCAGTTCCTCGACCGAATCGTCGCGCAGGCGCTTGCCCGAGAGATACCGTAGACGGTCATTGCCGAGGCTCGCGGCCCGCTCTCGCCACTTGTCGGTTCGACGGTCCTCGATGGACATCGCCACCGCGCTGGTCTTGGCGCCGGGCCGCGCGCACTTTTCACCCGACGGCGCGTCGCCTTCGGGCGCGTAGTAGTCCAATATGGCCTGTCCGGCGCCCGCGCCGATATCCAGCCAGCGGCCCGAGCTGCCCAGCCTGCCGAGAGCGTCGCAGAATCCGGTGGGAAGAAGCGCCGCGTAGTCCGAGAGCCCTCGGCCGGTGACGTAGCCGCGGGGAACATCGGCGCCCAGGCTGCGGTAGATTTTTTCCTGCTTGGCAAATTCCTCGTTGATCCGCGATTGAGCGGGTTCCTGTGGCCAGCCGGCTCCCATCCCAAGCGCTTGCACGACGATGACGATCACAATGGCCCGGCACACTGCCGCGGCCTTCCATCCTTGCACCGACGATTTGACTGAACCCATGACGATTACTTTCTCCTCGCGTTGAAAAACGTGCCGTTCTTGAAAGCGTTTTCAAAGCTGTTCCAGCCATAGTCTATGCTGCCGGCGGCCGCAAGACCGAAGGCGGAGGCGGTCAGTGCGCTGACAAAAGCGATTTGCGCTTCTTCGCTGTCATCGGGGTTGTCTTCGAATCCGCGCAGCGTGTGCCCGTTCGGATACTGGGCATCTGCGTGGAGCGTGTCCCGTATCGAGATCTCTCCGACCGCGGCCGGAATGAAACGGTAAAATTGCCCGCGGTTGCGGGTGGGCCAGATGTCCTCGTCCGCACCGATCACCATCACTGGAGCGGTGATCCGCCGCAATAACTGCGGCAATTCCCGGCCGATCCCGGCGGGATCGAGAAGCACGCCGCCGAGGGCGCGGGCGCCTTCCCCCAACGCGGCGGCGACCGCAGTCGCGCCGAATGAGTGGCCCACCAGGATGATCTTGTTCGCGTCGATGCGGTCGTCGACGAGCTGCGGCTTGCGATAAATGGCGTTAAAGAGCCTGGCAAGGGTTCTGCCGTTGGCGATCCACGGGCCGCGTTTGGGCAAGTCGAGGGCCAGGCTATGCATGCCCCAGGAGGCCAAGTGCATCGCTTGGAAAGCATGGTCGGCCTTGGAATTGTCGTGACCGTGCAAGACGATAACCAGGGGGGCCTTGGGGGCCGCCTCACACAGGTATAAATCCGCTGCCACCTTGAGACCGGGAGCCAGGGGGATTTCCAGGTCTCTGCGCTCGAGGACGGCAAAGGGCCCGCGCATCCGGAATTGCGCTACGTCGGGCTTGCGCGACAGTAGAAATCGCTGGAGCTCGTCAGGACTTGCGGCCTTTATCGGTGTGACTTCGATGGCCGGAAACCGGCGCGCGCAGCCGGCCGAATACGTCATGAGGGCGATCAGCAGAAGGACGGCAATGCGAAAAGCTGATCGGCCGATCGCGGCTACGGTTCCTGGCACGTTACTGCCGAGAAAGTTTCTGGGTCGATTCGTGAATCCGGACATTTCTATTTTCGGTTTTGCGCTTAATAACAGTTGGGGAAAATTTGCTGTCCGTCTTGAAACGGAAATGGGCGGCTCGATTTCGTCCTCTCGCTGATGCCTGTTCTCGTCCTTGTCAGGCACAGCGAGCTGCTTCCGCTTCTCGAAAACTGCGCCTGTCTGCCAAACTCGCTAGTTGCCTAGGCCGTCTTGGCAAACCCTTCGTTCACTTCTTTCTCGTAGGCGAGCAGCTTCTTGACGCTCGGGCGCTCTTGCATGCGCTTGAAATGCGCCGTGACGTTGGGGAAGCCGGAGATGTCCACCTCCAACTGGGTGGCGCGGCGGCAACACCAAAAGAAATGCGCGTCCGGGGCGGTGAAGTGGTCGAAAAAGTATTCATGTCCCGCGAGCTTGTCGTCGGCGATCTTAAAGTTCTCGAACAGACCTTCGGTGGCGAACTTGATCACGCTGTCGGACGCGCCGGCTGTGTCGCAGACTTTGGGCGGGTTGTTGATCCGGCTCAGATAGGGGTGAATGCCGCTGGCACACCAGCCATGCAGCGAGATCGCCTGCAACTGGTCCCATGGATCGGCGGGCAGGATTTTCGCGTTGGGAAAGGTTCGATGGACCCATTGATGGATGGCGACGTTCTCAGTCAGTATCTTGCCGTCGACCGCAAGCGCAGGCACCTTGTGCTTCGGGTTGACCTTCAGGTACTCCGGCGAGAAATTCTGCCGTTTGCGGAAATTGAGCGGCCGGACCTCGAAATCGGCGCCCGCCTCGGTCAGCGTGACATAGGGCGCGAGCGCGCAGGTGTTGGGGGCGTAGTAAAGAGCGATTTCCATTCACGTCTCCTCATTAGGTCGTTTGATCTTTTTGCGAATCTAGCGAAAGAAAGCGGGGAAGTCTCCGGAGTCAGATCTATCAATCCCCACAATCCTCCGAATCCTTGCTAAACTCAACTCCACAGTCTCTTGCTGGCGATCGCCGCGCCTTCGCCCAGAACGCGCAGCTTGGCCCAGGCGATTTGTGCATGGACGCGCCCGCCTAGACCGCAATCGGTGCCGGCGATGACGTTTTCTCTCCCGACGATTTCGGCGAAGGCGACGATGCGGTCGGCCACCAGTTGCGGATGTTCGACGAGATCGGTGGAGTGGCTGACGACCCCGGGGATGAGAATTTTTCCAGCGGGCAATTTCACCTCGCGCCAGACTTTGTATTCATGTTCGTGGCGGACATTGCCGGCTTCGACCAGGTATGCCTGGGCGTTGACTCTGAGCATGATATCGACGATGTCGCGCAGCGGAAAATCAGTGGTGTGCGGACCATGCCAGCTACCCCAGCAGATGTGAAAGCGCACGCGCTCTATTGGGATTCCTTGGAGTGCGTGGTTCAAAATCTCGACGCGCTGCGCTGCGTAACGTCTGTACTCCGCGACATTGGGCTGCGGATCGAGCATGTCCCAGGCGCCGGGCAAGCCGGGATCGTCGAGTTGCAAGATGAACCCGGAGTCGACGATCGCGCGATATTCTTCGCGCAGCGCCGCGGCGATCGCTTCCAAGAACTGCTCGGTTGTCGGGTAATAACTGTTCTGATCGCGGCAGAACATCTCCAGGCTGCCGGGGGCGATGGCGCTGACGAATGCCTCGCCGATGCCGGCGGCTTCCGTAGCGGTTTTTAAATTCGCAAGCTGCTCGCGCAAAAAAGTTTGCGCGGTGTAGCCGATGGGCCCGGTGCAGGTTGGCCGCATGGCGGCGGTGCTCGGTGCGCCGAGTCCGCTGTCGGCGTAGAATTCGGCGAACTCGCGCTGCTCCCAGCGCACGCCGACGATGCGCATCGGTGCTCCAGGCGCAGCAGTATCGGGCGCGATGGTTTGCGCCGAAGTTGCCGTGAAGCCGGAGAGGCGGTCGAAGATATAGTTGCCCCAAGCGCCGCGGTCGGTGGCCGCGCGCATGGGCTTGCCGAACTCGCCGTCGTTGGCAATATCGATGCC
>JBGTCC010000470.1:0-17191 GCA_041749055.1 Thermodesulfobacteriota bacterium
GATCTCGATGAACTGACCGTCGGTGGTTTTCTTTTGCGCTTCGTGGACGCCGTCGGACTCGCCGAGCATCTTATAAAGGTCGGGAACCACGGTGGTGTAGCCGAGTTTGGCGTAGTCGCAGACTTTGACCTTCATGTTGCCGGTGCAGCCGTAATGATGATGCACGATCATGATGCCAGGGCCGGGTTCTTTGCGGTCGGGATGGGCGAGATAACCGGGCACGCCGTCTTTGTTCATGTCTAAATCGCGGTTGATGATCGGCATTGCTGATTCCTCCAGTTTAATTGGGCAGCGGCCAGCGTAACCATTCCGCCAGGCCGCGGCCCATGATCCATTCCAACTCGGTCGACGATAGCGAATTCATTTCTTCGGTGAACAAGGTCACCACTTGTTTATAGGGGCAGGGCAGATGGGACAAATCGGTGCCCCAGAAGCAGCGCTGCGGACCGAAAGCATCGACAACGCGGCGCACCAGCGGATGCAGAGTTGGAAAAGGATAGGGCTCGTCGACGTAGCAGGGCAGCGCGGAGACTTTAACCGCGAGGTTCTTGTGGCGCGCGAGCTTGATCACGGTATCGACAGACGGGTCGAGCGATTTGCCTCGCAGTACTGAATTCAGCCCCATGTGATCGACGATCAAGCGCAACCCTGGATGGCGCTCGGCAACGTCGCCGAGCTTGGGCACATCGGCCGGCGCCAGTGTCATCACCGGAATATCGTATTTCTCGGCGGCGTCCCAAAACCAGTCGGCGGTGCCGTCGTTCAGCCATTGCGCCGATTGGCCGCGGTTGAAAACCATGCGTATGCCCAACATGTACGGTTGCTGCTTCCATGTGGCCATCAACGCCGCGCCATTGGGATTGGTCAGCGCAAGCTTGCCCATGACGCGGAAACGATCGGGGTGCAGCCGCGCCGCTTCCAGCGAAGTATCGTTGCGGTCGGCTTCCCAGGTGGGCGGCACGAGAATACAACGCGAGACGCCGGCGCCGTCCATCTCGCGCAACAGTTCGTCGTGTCCGAGGGGTTGGGCGCGATGGGGTGCCGAGGCGTTTTCTTTGGCGTAGGGCTTTTCGGGTGTTTCCGGCGCCCAGATATGGACTTGTGAGTCGATGATAAACATCGGGAGATATCCCTCGTTTGCCTTGCGTAATAGCGACGATACGGACGTGATAGTCCAGTTTCTGCTCATACGTCAAGGAGGAGGGCGGGTTTAAAACCCGCCCCTACGAGGATCGTTGCCGTGGCCTGTACGCCGGTACGCGCAGCGCACCCTAAGGATTCGGAGAAATGCCAGCGAGGACTTTTTCGGCGGCTTCCTCGCCGGTGCGGACACAGTCGGAGATACCGACGCCATGGTAGGCGCTGCCGGCGAGGGTGAGGGTCGGGAATTTTTGCAATGCCGCTTCAATTCGTTGCACCCGCGTCTCATGGCCGACGTGATACTGCGGCATTGAGTTAACATGGCGCCAGATGCGCGTAAATATCGGTGCGGCGCTGACACCGAGCAGGCTCGCCAGTTCGCCTCGGACGCTGCTCTCCATCTCGCCGTCACTTGCGGCAAATAGTTCAGGCTGCAAGCTGCCGCCGACGAAGGCGCGCATTAAGATGCAATCCTCGGGCGCGCGGCCGGGATATTTCAGGCTGCTGAATGTGCAGGCCATGATCTTGCGTCTCTCGATGGCGGGCACGACGAAGCCAAAGCTGTTCGGCGCTTGGGGAAAATCTGTGCGGCGGTAGGCGAGGCTGACGGTGGCGGTGGAGGCGTAGGAAATCGATTGCAATTCGGCGGCGGCATTACTGTCGATGGAACTGAGCAAATCGCCGGCACGAAAAGCGGGCGTGGCGAGAACGACCGCGTCGGCGTCGATGACATTATTGTCGCCGTCGGCAACCTCCCAGCTCTTTCCGCAGGGGCCAAGCTTCAGCTGTTTAGCCGCGCAGTTCAATCGCACGCTACCGTCGGGCAAACGCTGGGCGAGCGTGTCGACGAGTTCCTGCATGCCGCCGGCGAGGGTGACGAATAGACTCCAACGCGCGCCGCTGCCGGTTTCAGCTTTCTTGGTGCGCTGGCGCTGGGCGGCCCACATGGCGTAGATGACGCTGCGGCGGTTTCTTTCCATTTCCTTGAAGCGCGGCATGGTAGCGGTGAGACTGAGCTGGTCGGGATCGGCGGCGTAGATGCCGCCGACCAGCGGCTGGGCGACCCGCTCCAAGGCTTCATTGCCAAAACGGCGGCGCACGAAGGCGCCTAGACTTTCGTCGCCTTGCAATTCGCCGCGTGGCAATAGCAGCTCGCTTGCCATGCGCAGTTTACCGGGCCAGGAGAACAGCGGAGTTTGGATAAACGGCCAGAGGCGGGTCGGCGCGAGCAAGAAGAATCCTTCGGGAAGCGCGACCAGCTTGCCATTGTGAACGATAAATATTTTTTGATAGGTCGACTGGGTTGAAACCAGCCGATTGGCTAGATCGATCCGTTCGCATAACTTGAGCGCCCAAGGCTTCTCAGTGATAAACGAATCGGGGCCAGCTTCGACGAGAAACTCGCCGATCCGCTCGGTAGCGATGGCACCGCCTAGCCGTCCTGATGCTTCGAGCAGTTTTATGTCGATGCTGCGCCCATTCACGCTGGCAAGTTCAGTGAGGCGGTGCGCGGCGGCTAGACCGGCGATGCCCCCGCCGATGACGACTATTCGTTGCATCAAAATAGCGGTCGAGGACGGATGATTGAGGATCGAGGATTGCGATCTTCCATCTTCTATCGTCTATCCTCGGTCTTGTTCATTTGACTATATATTACATCCGCCATCATTCGCACAAATGTCGGGTGATCGTTCGGGCAGCTTGCACGGATCAGTTCGACCCCCAGGCCGTCGGCGATGTTTTTCGCTTCGATGTCTAAGTCATAGAGCACTTCGACATGGTCGCAGACAAAGCCGATGGGCGCGACGATGACTTGCTTATTGCCCTGCGCCGCCAGGTCGCGGATCGCTTGGCCGATATCCGGTTCGAGCCAGGGATCCCTCGGCCTGCCGCTGCGGCTTTGATAAGCGAGCGACCATCGCGGGTGGTTTAACTTTGTCGCGATGAGCTGAGCGCTAGTTGTTAGTTGTTCGACGTAGGGAGAATGGGCCGCCATCGCCGTGGGCAGGCTGTGCGCCGTGAAAACTAAAGGTGTCGAATGTCGTTTAACCGCGTCGATGTTCGTCATGGCTGTTTGGATCAGCTCCACCCAACTTTGAAGGAACAGCGGATGATCATGCCAGCCATCGCAATAATCGACCTCGGGGGCGCCGCCGCCAAGCTCTGCGCGGGCGTCGGCGATATTTTCCTGATAGCGCTCCCAGCTTGCTTCGCTGCGATGCGACGAAAGAATGAATCCGAGGGCGCGCGTGACGCCGGCGGCTGCCATCTGTTTCAAAGTATCGACGAAGAAAGGCGCCGCATTGCGCATGCCGACGTATACCGGCAGCTGGTGGTTCAAGAAATTCTTTAATGCGTTTGCTTGGCGAAAGGTGATCTCGTTGAGCGGCGATTTGCCGCCGACCGCTTCGTAGTGGTGGGCAACTTCCTCAAGGCGCGCCGCTGGTATCGGAATGCCTTTGGTTACGCGGGCCAGGAACGGGCGAATTTCTTCAGGGCAAGTAGGGCCGCCGAAAGCAATGAGAAGAATAGCCTGGTACGGATGCGGCATGGGAGGTCAATGGAGTGATGGAGTGTTGGAGTAATGGAGTGTTGGGACGCACGGGGAGTTCTTGGTATTTAACATCACTCCAACACTCCAGTACTCCATCTCTCCAACTCTTCTTCTACCTCGCGCTTAGTTCGTGCACGGCGTCGACCATAGCGATCACATGATCGACCGGTGTTTCCGGCAGGACGCCGTGGCCGAGATTGAAAATGTGGCCGGGACGACCGCCGGCGCGGCGCAGGATTTCCGCCACTCGGCTTTTGATTTCTTTTGGCGCTGCGAACAGCGCGACCGGATCGAGGTTGCCTTGGACGGCGACATCGTGGCCGACCGTGGCCCAGCCTTCGTCAAGATTGACACGCCAGTCCAGGCCGATGACATCGCCGCCGGCGGCGCGGATGTTTCTCAGAAAACCGGTGGTGCCCGTGCCGAAATTGATCACCGGCACACCGGGCGTGACCGCGTCGATCACCGCCTTGGTGTAGGGTTGCGCGAATTGCTCGTAGTCGGATGGCGTCAAGCAGCCAGCCCAGCTGTCGAAGATCTGCACCGCTTGGGCGCCGGCGGCGATCTGGCAGTTCAGATATTCGCCAATCACTTTGGTGAGCCGCTCCATTAAACGCTTCCACGCTTCCGGCGCGCCATAAAAAAGCTTCTTGGTATGAATGTAATTGCGCGAGCCGCTGCCTTCGATCAAGTAGGACGCCAGGGTGAACGGCGCGCCGGCAAAGCCGATGAGCGGCACTTTGTTTTTCAGTTCTTTGCGAATTTTTTTGACCGCCTCGTAGACGAACGCGAGCTCGCCCTCGACGGCAAATTCATTCAATCCGTCGACATCCTTGCCGCTGCGCACCGGCCGATGGATCACCGGGCCATCGCCTTTGGAGTATTCCAAGCCGACGCCCATCGGTTCGAGGATTAACAAGATATCGGCGAACAATATCGCCGCGTCGACGTTCAACTTCTCCACTGGCGTGACCGTGATCTCGGTGGCGAGATCGGGCTTCTTGCACAGTTCGAGAAAACCATATTGAGCGCGCAGCTTGCGGTACTCGTCCATATAGCGGCCGGCCTGGCGCATGAGCCAGACGGGAGTGAATGCAGTCGGTTCGCGCCGGCAGGCGGCGAGAAAAGGATGGTCCGTGGTAGCCATGATGTTGGACGAGATAGAAAACAGTATGAAGCTTTAGCGGCAAAATCAACTAGAGCGTTTGCGCGGCGTCGCGGCGCCGATGGTGCCTTCGCCATATTTCTGCCGCAGCTTGTCGATGCCTTTGTATAGTTTTTCCATGGCGCCGCGCTGTTCGCGATCGAGCAGCGGCTCTTGCCACCCGGTCGATTGCAGAGCACTGGCGCTTACGCCGAGAAGCCGCACGGCGCGGCCCGCACCGACATTTTGGCGCAGCAAGTCTTTGACGACTTCGAAGATTTCCTTGTCGAAGCAAGTGGGCGATGACAGCGTGCGCGAGCGGGTGATCGTCTGGAAATTGCTATAGCGGATCTTCACCGTCAAGCAGCGGGCAAAGCACTCCTCGCGGCGCAGCCGGCCGCCGACCTCTTCGACCAGCTCCCACAGCACGACTTCCATTTCGCCGATGGTCTTGAGCGGTTGGCCGAGGGTGGTTTCATTACCGATGGAATGATCGTGGCGGCGATGAGGCTCTCCGGTATCGCTCAGATCGAGATAGCGCGCCGCTAACTCAGGCTGCGCTAACAGATCGCCGATGGTTTTGATGCGGCGCCGGAGCAGCCTTTGATGCGTTTTCGGCCCGACACCTGGAATCATTTCCACGGCTAACGGCGCCAGAAAATCTGCTTCCGCGCCGGCGGGAACGCAGATCAGCCCATGGGGTTTCGCCAAGGTTGCGGCGATCTTAGCGATCACGCGACTGGCCGATACCCCGCCAGATGACGGCAGGTCGAGCTCCCGTTCAATGCGACGAACGATTTCCCCGGCGGTTTTGAGCGGCGGGCCGAATAATCTTTCGGTGCCGGTGAGATCGACCAGCGCTTCGTCGATGGACAGCTTGCGCACATCGGGCGAGTAATGTTCGAGGATGGCGAAGACTTTGTCGGAGAATTCCACATAAGTTCGCCGCCGGTTGGGCAGAAAGATTCCCTGCGGGCAGAGTTGTTTGGCTTGAAAACCCGGCATGGCCGAATGGACACCAAATTTTCTTGCCGCGTAAGATGCCGAGGTGACCACGCCGCGGCCGCTACGCCCGCCGACGATGACCGGTTTGCCTTTCAAACTCGGATCGAGGGCTTCTTCCACCGAGGCGAAGAATGCGTCCATGTCGATGTGCAGGAACCAGCTCATGCGTGGTCGTGTTTTGTGATCGTGTTCGTGGCTTGGAATCGTGACTTGGCGACACTACGGGACTAGCGGGCATAGAGCGAGTTGATAAAGCCCGAGGCTTCGATCTTTTGCACAAAGGAGTTGTCGTAAAATACTTCGGGTTTAGCCTGAACACCCTTGGCGCTCTTGACGACATCGAGTACGCCTTGGACCTCCTGCTGGGTGATCAAGGGCACACGCTGATAGGCGCCGCCGTAATCGTCGTAGATGCTTTCCAAGATCTGGCGGTTATCGTTCTTTAAGAACTTGCCCATGGCCTTGAACGTCGTCTCTTTGTCGCTGCGAATAATCGCCAGCGCTTCGATATAAGCTCGCAGAAAGCGCGTGATATGATCGGGCTTTTGTTGAATCATTTTTCGCGTCGTACAGACACCGACGAAGAGAAAAGGAATGTTCAGCTCGGCGACGTTGAGGATCGGTTTCATCCCCAACTCCAGGGCTTGAATCGTCGTCGGCGCGGACATCAGGCCGGCGGCGGCATTGCCGGACTTCACCGTCGTCACCAGCGCCGGCATGCTGCCGGTGAAGAGAATCTTTACGTCTTTGTCCGGCACCAAGCCGAAACGGCGCAGGACGATACGGGTCGCGTAGTCGGTGGAGGCGGCGGCCTGGGTGGCGGCGACGGTTTTGCCTTTGAGGTCCTGCACGGTTTTGATCGCCGGATCGCCGTAAAGGTGGAAAATGAAGCGGTTGATGTTGCCGGCGACGTAGATGGTGTCGGCGCCTTCGAGGGCGACATCGATGCATTGATTGCCGACCATGCCGATGTCTTCGCTGCCGGCGACGATGGCCTGCACCGCGGTCGTCGCGGCCAAGTAGTTCAAGCTATGTTGCAGGCCATGTTTGGCGAACAGGCCCAACTCTTGGCCCAACCACAGCGGCGCCATGGAACCGCCGAGGGCGTTGTAGACGATGCGCATGCTTGGCGCTTCGGCGGCGCTGAGCGGGTGGCTCGCTGGCAGCACTAGGCTGAGCAGCGCGGCGAGCGACGCGGCACGGCGGAGGTGAGAGAGCTGAAGTCGTTTCATGTTTTTCTCCCTGGTGTTGAAAAAATCGCGATGTAGGTGAGCTTCACTAGTCTCGACCGGCGTGGCATAGGTGCCTCCCGTGAGCTGTGCTGGTCGGGAGAGTAGGAGAGCAGGCAGGTGCCTGTCAAGCGAATAGCCGATGGTTCCCGCCGTGACGTTCATGCATCCCCATCAAAGCACTGGTAAAACCCAGTCTACGCGTCTTGTTTCGTGCCTCTGACCGCGGATGAAAACACCGCGAGCAAAGTGAAAATGCTCAAGGCGTAAATCGTCGTCGAGAAAGAACTCATAAAAATCTCCGGCGCGGCGCGCCAGCTGTTGGGCGAATTCACTTGATTAGCGGTTAAGCCGGCGCCGGCGAGGAGATAGCCCAATAGTGTCGCGGATAATGCCACACCCATGGCGCCGCCGGTGCGCGCGGTGGTGGCGATCATGCCGGCGGCGGCGCCGATTTTATCCGTCGCCACGGCGCCTAAAATCGACCGTTGATTGGGCGCGTTAAACAGCGACCAGCCGATGCCCCAAAGCACCAGCGGCAGCATGATGCGCACCAGCGGTGCGTGCAGGTCGAGAGATGCCAACAGAAACTGCGCGATGGCAACCGCCAAACAGCCGAAGGTGCAGAGCAGACGCGAGCCGAGACGGTCCGATAGCGCGCCGGCGATAGGCGCCATCACCATGATGATCACCGAGTCGGCGACGATGATCCAGCCGGTTTGCGACGCTGAGTAACCCAATAGGCTTTGCAAATAGAAAGGCAAAAGAAAATTGATCGCCGATAGCGTGGCGGCAAGAACGAATAGGCTGGCGATGCCGGCGCTGAACAGCCGGGCGCGAAACATCGACAGCACCAGAATCGGCAGCTTGGCGCGGGCTTCGGCGCGTAGGAGAAAGACCAGCGCGATGGCGGCCAGCGCCACGGTCAGATAAAACGCCGGATGGCGCCAGCCGACCCGCGGCAGTTGATCGATGGCGTAAATGAACAAGCCGTTGGTCAATAACAGCAGCACCGCGCCGGCGATATCCACTGAGGTTTTGCCTTGCATGCGCGTCTCGGGGACGACCTTCCAGGCTAAATAAGCGCCGGCCAGGCTAAACGGCATGTTGATATAAAAAATCCAGCGCCAGCCAAGGCTGTCGATTAGGAATCCACCGAGGGCGGGGCCGGTGAGAAAGCCGATGTGAAACGCCGTCGACGTGAGTCCTAAGGCGCGGCCGCGCTCCTCCGCCGGCAAGTTTACCGACACGATGGCGCGGCCGTTGGCAGCGATCATCGAGCCGCCGATGGCTTGAACCGCGCGGAAAAAAATCAACTGACCGGTGGTCTGGGTCAAGCCGCAGATCGCCGACGCAACGACGAAGATTAAAAAACCCAGAGTGTAGAAGCGCCGCCGGCCGAACATATCGCCCAACCGCCCCATGGTGATGATCAAGCCGATTAGAACCAGATCGTAGACCAGGATGGTCCACTGGATGGTAGTGAAGGCGGTGTGAAACGTCGTCGTCAACGTCGGCAGGGCGACGGTAATGGCGCGCTGATCGAGGCCGACTAGCGCCTGGCCGAGGCAGACGCTCAACAAAATCAAGCGCGAGGCGCGCTTTGAGTGGACTACCAGATTGGTTTGTGTCGGCGCGGTCACTCGCAGTTGCCTAATCTTTGCGTGGGCCGCGTAGGGCGGCGAAGATCACGGAAAAAATCGCCAAGGCGCTGATCCAGTGGGCGGTGAAGCTAAAGGATTTTAAAAATACCTCCGGCGCTGCCGCCCAGCTCGCCGGCGACTCGATCTGCTCGGGGGTGAGCCCGTTGGCGCCCAAGGCATAGGTCATCACCGCGCCGGAAATGGCGATGCCCATGGCGCCACCGATTCTAGCGGTGGTGAGTGTCATGCCTGAGGCCGCGCCGACCTTGTCGCGCGGCACGGTGCTCATGATCGCGCTCTGATTGGGCGAGTTGAACAGCGCCCAGCCCAAGCCGATCAAAACTTGCGGCAAGACCATTTGAAAGATCGTCGACTGCAAAGTCAGCGAGCCGATCAGATATTGCCCGATGACCATGATCGCGGCGCCGAGGGTGCAAAGCATGCGCGAGCCGAAGCGGTCGGACATGCGGCCGGCCACGGGGGCCAGCACGACGATCACCACCGAACCGCCGATCAAGATCCAGCCCATTTGGGTCGGCGTGAAGCCCATCAGATTCTGCAGATAGAACGGGATCAAGACGCTGACCGCGGCCTGCGTCGAAGTCAAAAAGAACAGGCTCAAATTGGCCGCGGTAAACAGCCGGTTGCGAAACAAGGACAAAGTGAGTATCGGCATGGGCGCCTTTTGCTCGGTGCGAATGAACAGAAACAGCGTCACGGCGGCTACGATGAAAAAAATCACGACCAGGCTGTCTTGGGCGCCGCGGTGGGGCAGGCGATTGAGCGCATAGAGGAAACAGATGTTGGTCAAGAGCAAATACGCCGCGCCGGCGAAGTCCACATGGACTTTTTCGTCGCTGATAGGGCGCTCTTTGAGAATTTTCCAACCGAAATAGGCGCAGGCCAAGCCGATGGGTACGGTGAGAAAGAACACCCAACGCCAGCTCACCGCGTCGATGATGAAGCCGCCCAGCGTCGGGCCGGTGATGTAGCCGACGTGAAACGCCATGGAGGTGAAGCCGAGCGCTTTGCCGCGCTCGGACGCGGGCGAGTTGACGGTGACCAAGGCGCGGCCGTTGGCCATGATCATGGCGCCGCCGATGCCTTGGAGCACGCGAAATACAATTAACTGGGTTGACGATTGCGCCAGGCCGCAGAGCGCCGAGCCAACGACAAAGATCAAAAAGCCGGAGATATAGATCCACTTGCGGCCGAACAGGTCGCCGAGTCTGCCCAAGGTCAGGACCAACCCGATAACGCAGAGATCGTAGACCAACAATACCCACTGAATGAACGACAGGTCGCTGTGAAAAACCTCGGCGAGGGTGGGCAAGGCGACTTGAATGGCGCGATGGTTGATCGCCACCACGACTAGGCCGAGAGAAACTTGATAAAGCACCAGCCGGGAATGGCGTCGCTGCTCGTCGCTAATCGTTGAATCTGCCATGAATCAAAAATGAAGAGGGGGCGGCCGGTGCCGGCTGCCCCCTCTTCTGAGCGTCGCTTTTCAGAAGAAAATTATGATCGGCTGCCGCGCACCGTTGCTTTGAGTTCGCGGCTTAGCTCGGCTTTGGCGCGCTTACGCAGAACGTCTTTTTTGCTTTTGAAGATTTTTCCCGGCGGCGGCAGTTCCTTGCGTACTTTAGCCAGGCCGATGGGAATCTTTTTTGCCGATGGACTCAATGCACGATCCTTTGCTCGAAGGTCGCGTCGCTCGCCAACGGCTGACCATGGGCGAAGCTGAGCTCGTCGTCGTCAACTTCTACCTTCACGGTGTCACCCTCTTTGAACTCGCCAGCGAGAATCTTAACCGCCAGCGGGTCCTGAATCAATCGCTGGATGGTGCGCTTGAGCGGGCGCGCGCCGTAGACCGGATCGTAGCCCTTGTCTGCGAGCAAGGCTTTGGCCGGCGCGGTGATCTCCAGCGCCATCTTGCGGTTGGCTAAATTCTGCCGCAGCCGTTTGAGCTGAATGTCGACGATCGACTTGATCTCTTCGCGGCCCAGGCTGCTAAAAATGATCGTCTCGTCGACCCTGTTCAAAAACTCCGGTTTAAAGGCCTCGCGCATGGCCTTGCCGACATAATCTTCCATCTGTTTACGGTCTTTGCCGGCGAGCTCTTGGATATACTGGCTACCGAGGTTCGATGTCATGATGATGACCGTGTTTTTGAAATCGACGGTGCGACCTTGGCCGTCGGTCATGCGCCCATCCTCCAGCAGCTGTAAGAGCGCGTTGAACACGTCGGGGTGGGCCTTCTCGATTTCGTCGAACAAAACCACGGAGTAAGGCCGGCGGCGCACCGCTTCGGTCAATTGCCCGCCTTCATCGTAGCCGACATAGCCCGGCGGGGCGCCGATCAACCGCGATACCGAATGTTTTTCCATGTACTCCGACATGTCGAGGCGCACGATGGCTTGCTCGTCGTCGAAGAGAAACTCGGCCAACGCCCGGCAGAGTTCGGTCTTACCGACGCCGGTGGGGCCGAGAAAGATAAACGAGCCGATCGGCCGATTGCTATCTTGCAAGCCGGCGCGGGCGCGGCGCACGGCGTTGGACACCGCGATGATCGCGTTCTCCTGGCCGACGACCCGGAGCTTTAGGCGATCTTCCATTCTAAGTAACTTTTGGACTTCGCCCTCGAGCATCTTCGATACCGGAACGCCGGTCCATTTAGCGACCACTTCGGCAATGTCTTCGGCATCCACTTCTTCCTTGAGCATCTTTTGATGGGTTTGCAGTTCGGCGAGTTTCTGATTAGCCACATCGCTGTCTTTCTGCAACTGCGTCAAGGTGCCGTAGCGCAGTTCAGCCGCCTTGTTGAGATTGCCCTCGCGTTGGGCTTTTTGTTCCTCGACCTTGGTCGCTTCGATCTTTTCCTTGATTCCGCGCAGCTGTTGGATGGCGGCTTTTTCATTCTGCCAATGGGTTTTGAGACCGCTCGAGGTCTCCTTTAAATTGTGAATATCCCGTTCGAGCTGGGCCAAACGATCCATTGACGCTTTATCCTGTTCGCGCTTGAGTGCCTGGCGCTCGATCTCCAATTGCATGATCTTGCGCTCAACTTCGTCGATCTCGATCGGCATGCTGTCGATTTCAATGCGCAGCCGCGACGCGGCTTCGTCGATCAAGTCGATCGCCTTGTCAGGCAGGAAGCGGTCGCTGATATAGCGGTGCGACAGCGTCGCCGCGCCAATAATCGCCGGGTCGGTGATGCGCACGCCGTGATGGACTTCGTAGCGTTCCTTCAAGCCGCGCAGGATGGCGATGGTGTCTTGCACCGAGGGCTCGCCGACATAGACTTGTTGAAAGCGCCGCTCCAACGCCGGATCTTTTTCCACCCGTTTGCGGTATTCGTCCAAGGTCGTCGCGCCGACGCAGCGCAACTCGCCGCGCGCCAGGGCGGGCTTGAGCATATTCGATGCATCCAGGGCGCCTTCGCCGGCGCCGGCGCCGACTAAGGTATGCAGCTCATCGATGAACAGCACGATCTGGCCGTTGGCCTCGGTGACTTCCTTCAAAACCGCTTTGAGGCGGTCTTCAAACTCGCCGCGGAATTTTGCTCCGGCGACCAAAGCGCTGAGATCGAGGGAGATGAGTTTTTTCTCCTTCAATCCTTCCGGCACATCGCCGTTGACGATGCGCAAAGCCAGCCCTTCGACGATGGCAGTCTTACCGACGCCCGGCTCGCCGATCAGCACCGGATTATTCTTAGTCCGGCGCGACAATACTTGAATCACCCGGCGGATCTCATCGTCGCGGCCGATCACCGGATCGAGCTTGCCCTTGCGGGCGAGATCAGTGAGATCGCGGCCATACTTTTCCAAGGATTGGTATTTTTCTTCCGGGTTCGGATCGGTGATGCGCTGGGAGCCGCGGATGCCGACCAGCGCGCTGAGAATCTTATCGCGGGTCGCGCCCAGCTCTTTGAGGACTTTTGCCGCTTCACCGCTGTCTTGCACCATGGCGAGCAGCAAGTGTTCGGTGGAGACATACTCGTCCTTCAACGCTTCGGCTTCGGTCTCGGCGCTTTCGATGACTTTCTTGAGCCGCGGCGTGATATAGCTCTGGCCGCTGGCACCGGTCACTTGCGGTAGACGATCGAGGGCTTTTTGCAATCTGTCGGTTACCTGGCTGAGCGGCACGCCGAGTTTTTGCAGCAGCGCCAAGACCACGCCTTCCTTCTGTCCTAACAGTGAGAAAAGCAGGTGTTCGACATCAAGGGCCTGGTGGTTGCGCTTCTCGGCCAGCGACTGGGCGTCGCGCAATGCCTCTTGAGATTTGGTCGTGAGTTTTTCTAAATTCATATGATTTCTCCGCGGCTTGCGGAGAAGTTAAGCATCCTTCGGCGGGCTGTCAAGAAAATCGCTAAAACCGGGGGAAATCGCGGATTCCAGCGCCGCGTGAACGCTCAGCGCGGCAAAGCCGCAACCAAAGAAGAAGGGCTTCGCGGAGTTCGCAGAGTTCGAAGAATATCTTAATGAAAAAAATTCTTTACTCGGTGTCCTCTGCGCCTCCGCGCTGAGGCTTCCGAAAGTTTGCGCGCGCCGGGCAAATTTGCAGCTATAACAGCGCTTAGCGCGCGCCGGCTGTTAGTTGCGCGGCTTGGACGGATCGAAATATTCGAACATGGGCGGCGTCGCCCTCGATACGGCAGCCATGCCGCCGGGCAGGTCGAGGACAATGCCTTGGTCGTTTTGCATTGTGAAGCGGTATTTCACCGGTGCGGTGGCGATGCTACGCATCTTCATGACGGTTAAAGTGCGCTCATATCCGGCTGCGGTTTAGGTCATTTTAAATACCAGGACACCGGCGGCAAGATGTTCTTCAATCGCCACACTCGGCGAGGGGCTGCCGTCGGGGCAACGCTGCGCCGTAAAAATGTTAGTTACGCTAATCTGGGTTTGCACCAGTTGGATTAGCGAGCGCGCTTGATCTTGCGCCGGACTACTGGCGTCGGGGGGGAGACTAAACGGCGTTACCGGATCGATAATCAATAGTGTCGCACCGAGGCGCCTGACATAATTGCCGAGATCGGCGACGATCTTTTGCGGATCGATACCTTTTTCGCCGCCGCCGCGGGCACCGAAGTAGGGCGAAGCGTCGAGGATGATCAATTGCTTTTCTTGAATATAGGGTTGGAGATCCCAACCCAATGCCACGGCGGCCTCCAAGATCTCCGCAGGGCGCTCGTCGACGGTCACGTAGACCGCCTTATCGCCCGCTTTGAGGCGGCTGGCGACTAACTGCAAACAGGCAATGGTTTTCCCCGTGCCCGCTTCGCCGGCAAAGAGATAAGTGCGCCCCCGGCTAAAGCCACCCTGCAGCAGGGTATCCAAGCCGGCGATGCCGGTGGCGATGCGTTCGTTAGCCATACGTAGAGAGATTCTGCAACCGCTTGTCAGCGCCTCGGCAGTACCGCCAAGCCCTCACCCTTGAGGATGTCGAAGTCCAATTGGGTCGGTTTGACGTCGGTACAGCGCATTTTTTCGACGATCAGGCTGCGCGCCAGCTGGCCATCGTTGCGCCATATCATTTCCAAGACGATGGCGCCGGCGACCATGTATTCTTCAATGCCATGCATGCTGCGCTCGCCGGTTCGCGGCACGGCGTAGGAAGTGAGGATGTTGGTGGTGGCCATGGAGGAGCGCAGCAGCTTGATCAATAACCGGGTCTGATCTTGAATCCGGGTGGCGGTGTCGCGCAACAGGACAAACGGTCCGGCGGGATCGAGAACCAAGCGCTCAGCGCCAAGCTGGGTGACGAAGACCGCCAGGTCGCTCACCGCTTTCTGCAGGTCGATCTGGCGCTCACGGCCGGCGCCTGGCAGCGAACTTAAATAGGTCCCGGCGTTAAGGATCGCCAATTCTTTTTGTTCGACATGGCGCTCGAAATCCCAACCCATCGACGCCGCCTGTTCGAGCACGTCGAGTGGCCCTTCATCAGCCGTGACGAAGATGCATTTTTCGCCCCGCGCTAGACCTTCGGCGAGAAACTGTAGGGCAAAAATGGATTTACCGGTCCCGGGCTCGCCGGTCACCAGGATCGAACGACCTTTGGGGAAGCCGCCTTCGATCAATGGGTCCAAGCCTTTGATCCCACTGGTAACTCGTTCTGTTTGTATCATGGTCGTCCTTCGCTTTGCTGTTTTCGGTTGCCAGCCAGATTTTCCCAGGCGTTACGAGCGCCAGCGCCGCTTCCATCCGAAGCCGCTTTGCCAACGCCGTCCCGGCGGTGTTGGCAAGCTGGCGTCGTCACCGGAGCGAATCGCTTTGGCCATGTCGTCGAGTTTGTGCAGCTTTCCCCGCTGGGCGTCCGTCAAGTTAGGATCGCCCATGACGAATGCGTCGTCGCCCGGTACGGCTGATTGTTTTTTCTCGGCTAACTGCTGGCGTAAAGCTTCGAGCTGCTGGCGATGTTCTTGTTCGAGTCCTGCAATGACGGCTTGGCGCTCTTCCAGGGCCCACTCTTTTTGACTGAGTTCGGCTTGCAGCAGCGCTAACTGCGCCTGAAACTCGGTGCGCATACTCTCGGCTTCGCCGCTAGCGCTACTTGCAGCTCGGACGGCGTGGGACTCTAATTGACTGAAGCGCTCGGCCAAACTATCCAGGTCGTTTTTAATCCGCACCAACTCATCGTTGCGGCTTTCCAGGATCTGATTGCGTTCTTGGGCGTCGCCGATCAGCCGATCGATCTCGCTGCGGAGAGCTTGCTCACTATCGGAATTAGCGCTGGCGCGGTCCTGCAGCTGGGCGGAATGTTCGCCCAGCTCGTGGTTGAGCGCATCGACGTGGGCTGCGTATTCTTGGCGCAGCTGTTCGGTGCGGCTGTTGGCGCTCAATTCGCTCTGCTGCAATGCGCTTTGCAGCTCTTCGATCCGGCTGTGCAACAGGGCGATCTGCGCTTGCGCTTGGTCAACTTCCCGACGGCGCTCTTCACTTGCTCTATGCTGCTCGCTTAGATTCGCTTCAAGCTGTTCCACCTGGCTGCGATGGCGCGCTGCAAGATCATCCATGGCCGCCTGTTGGTGCGACACCGCGGAAGATCCTTGTTGCAGCTCGTCGCGCAGGGCGGTGAGCTCGCTCTCCAGACTGCTCTTAGCCTGGCCGATCTCGCGCGCTTCGCTTTCGGTGCGTGCGCTCACCGATTCCAACTCCACGATGCGATTCTGCACCGAGGTCATTTCCACGCGCACGCGGTTGAGCTCGTCCTCTCGGCTCTGCAGCGCCGCGGTGCGCGACTGTATTTCGCCGCGCAGATGGCTGAGTTCGCCACGCAATGACTCTTCGATATTGGCTCGCACCGCGCCGCTGTTGGCCATCTCCGCGGACTTTATTGCCAGCAGCGAGTTCACGGTTTCCAAACGGGCGGCGTATTCCTGACGAATCTGCTCGGCCTGGCTGGCGCCGGCGGCTTGGGTTTGCTGCAGCGCGGCGCGCAGTTCTTCGACCTGCCGCTGCAAGGCGTTGGCGCGGATGACAGCCTGCTCTAGTTCCCGCGACTGCTGTTCCAAGACCGGTTGTTGCTCGGTCAGCCGCCCTTCCAGTTTGCGCATCTGCTCGCGGTGGACCAGCGCCAGATTCTCGACACTGGCCTGGTGCTGGGCCAGTGACCAGGCTTTTTGTTGCAACTCGTTGCGCAGCGCGCTGAGTTCGCTTTCTAAGGCGTCGCGGTCCTGGGCAAGATCGCGGGCGGCATCGGCCTTGGTCTGGTTATGGAGCGCGTCAAGCTTTTCTAGTTCGCTGTGCAGTCGAGCGCGGTCGGCTGCGACATCGGCCATGGCGGTTTGGCTGCTTTTTAGCAGCGCGTCAAGTTCGGCAACGTGGTTTCTCGATTCCTGCAGCTCGCCGCGCAAGCCATCGTTGGCGCCGCGTGCCTGGTCGAGCTCAACTTCCAGCGCGGTCTGACTGTATAATAGCTCGTCGCGCTCCTTAGTTAGCTGAGCGATCTCAGTGCTGTGTTGCGCCTGGGAGTCTTGCCAAAGGCCGAGAGCCTGCGCATGAATCGTGGCTTTTTCGCTGAGCTGCTCGTTGAGCTGAGTGACGGAAGTTGTTAAGCGATCGAGTTCCGTAACGCGGCTTTCCGCCAGCAGCTGTTTCTCGGCCAATTGCAGCTGCAGTTCATCGATTCGGCTGGACAGTTGCTCGCTTTGGCCGGCGGCGCTGGCGCGCAGGCTGGCGATATCATCGTCTTTTTGTTTGAGCTGAGCGTCGAGACGCTCGCGGCGGGTAGTGAGTTCAGCTTGGAACTGCGCCAGCTCGATATTGGCGGTTGCTGCGTTGTTACGTTCCTGCGCCAGTTGCTCGTGCAAGGCGGCAATTTCCATGTGCAAGCGCGCTTCGAGGTTGGCAAGGCTACTCTCGCGCTCGGCCAGTTGCCGCTGCAAGTCATTAACCTGGCTGGACAGTTGCTCGCTCTGGCCGGCGGCGCTGGCGCGCAGGCTGGCGATATCATCGTCTTTTTGTTTGAGCTGAGC
>JBGTCC010000471.1:0-10200 GCA_041749055.1 Thermodesulfobacteriota bacterium
GATGCCGACGCCGGCATCCTTGGCGGCCGTTTTAGTTTCCTTCAGCAACGCCGGCGTGCAGGAGTCGACATGGCCGGGGAACATCATCGCTGTCATGCGGCCGCTGCATGCGCCGTTGTATTTCTTGGCGAAGTCGACGGCAGTTTGCAATCCCTTGTTGCCCCGTTCGTCGTTCCAATCATATTACAACCGGCCTTCCTGATCGTGAAAGAACGAGACGTTCTTATAGCTCGGCCCGGCAACGCAGCGAATACCGACCTGATCGATCATGTCGACGTAGCGCGCCGGTTCACCGCCGGCGCCGCCGATGTCGAAGGTCGTGGTCACGCCGCTTTTCAAAACATGAATAATTGAAAATCGCTGGCCGACGTCGACATCTTTTAAATGCGCCGCTTGCGCGCCCTCGCGGGTCGGCCCGCCATGGGCGAGATAATTCGATGCGAAGAAGTCGGTCTTGGTCGAGTCGGCGAGAATGTAGTCGCTGGCATTGATGCCGGAGTGAAAGTGGGTGTCGATGAAACCAGGCGAGACCAGGCAGCCTTTTGCGTCGATCTTCTTGTCGACCGGTTGCGGGTATTCTTTGCCGACAAACTCGACGCGGTTGCCGTCGTAAACCACGACGCCGTCTTTGATGATTTCATGTTCTTTGCCGTCGAAGCCGACAACCCAGCCGCCTTGGATAAGTGTTTTCATGGTTCATGCCTTTCGGATTTTGGAGTGCGAATCAGTCGCAGGACTAACAAAAGAAGAATCTTAAGACAAGCCGCTAGCGGAAAGCCCGATTGTCATTTCGACCAGAGGAGGCAATCTTGCTTGGGTGGTCTCGAACGAAGCGCGAGCGGTTGCTTGTACCGACTACCGATTGACGGGGCAGCGCGCTGGCGCGGCCAACTCGCTGCCCCAAAGCTCTTTGAGAACGCCGCTTTTTTACAAGTGAACGGTGTAGCTGTTGTCGAACAGATCATCCGACTTGCGCCTTACGACGCCGCCAGCCAGACGGATTTGCTCGATGGTATCGGCTACTGCTTTTTCAGGAATGATCATCCGCCGGTCGACGATCTCCTTGGCATACATCTGACACCATATTTCTTGAACAGCCCGTTCTCCAGCGCGGTGTAGAGATGTACGAATCCGCCGGTGACCGAACAGGTAGCGATGCGTAGACGAAGCGGCGCTTCGCCGGGCTTGGCGATATAAGGATTAGCTCGGGCAATCCCAAGCCAGAAACCAAGCGTAACCGCCAAGACTAGGAAGCGGTATTTGGCGGAACAGAAAATTTCGTCTTGCGCCTTACTCCTCACCCCTTACTCCTTAAAGCCTTATCGGCCCCAGAGATCTCGGTGAAAACCGCTTTTCTCCAAGTGATGGACGAAGCTGTTGTCGTAAATATCTTCGGCCTTACGTTTAATCGGGGCGCCCAACGAACGATAGAGTTCCAGCGAGTCGGTCACCGCTTGCTCCGGTACGATCATGCGCCGATCGACAATGTCCTGGGTATAGACGTTGTACGACACCTGTAAAGCTTCGTCGTCTTTCGTACGCATGATTTTAGCAAGGGCGGATTTAGTTTTAACTGGATGCTTATCGACGTAATGAATCGCTTCGGCAAACGCCGCGACCATGCGCTGGACCATTTCGGGCCGGTCGCGCACGGTTCGCGAGGTCGCATGTAAGGAACTGTAAATAAATGGAATATCCATGTCGATCAGGCGGTACAGCACGTTGTAACCATCATTTTTGGCGCGCACATCAATGGGCGGGGTGATGACGACGCCTTGCACCAGGTTTGCCACCAATGCTTGGTAACGCTCATTTTGACTGCCGCCGATGGGCCGCATGATGACGTCCGCAACATTAAACCGCTTGACCATGGCACGCGACAACCGGTCGCTCAAATCGCCGGCCCTTGCCACGCCCAGCGCTTTGCCTTTGAGATCCTCCAGGCGGCGGATCTCCTTGCGGGTGACCAAGACATAGGGCAGTTTAACTAGCGGCGCGGCAACCAACTTAACGTCGATGCCGGCCGCCAGCGATGGCAACGTCGCATCGGCGGCGCAGTAGAGAAATTGGATCTCGTCGGCCACCAGCGCGGCCAGTGCCGGCCCACTGCCGCGGATAAACACATGCTCCACTTTGAATCCGTATTTGTCGAAAAGATCATTTTCCAGCGCGGTGTAGAGATGGACGAACCCACCGGATACAGCACAAGTCGCGATGCGGATGCTCATGGGCCGTTCGCTGGGACGGGCGAGATAGAAATTATCCTGGGCGCACGCGGTGCTGGCAATAATAAGAGGCAACGCGAGCAACGCCAATTGCCGAACGAGTAACTGGCGCAAACCGACATGCCAATTAAAACGTTTGATAGTTGCCAATCCCAGACCCAGTGAGACACCTCGCGCAAAACTTAATCCGCTTACCCGCAGTGGCGGATATTAGACGATTCGCGCTGGCGGCTCAATCCACTAAACGGCATATTCATCGAGCTTTACCTATGGGCTCGCAGGACAGTAGCGGGTGGACGTAACAGCGAAGCTGGCAGTCGATGGCCGCGCCAGAGTCTAGATCGAATGAACTTGGAAAAACGCTTTAACTGTGAAAAGAGCTAGGTGGGAAAGAGTGAGAAACCGCTCACTTGCCGGGAGGCTGCTGGGAGGCATGACAAGCTGAGCGGTTTCCACCGTCGCTGGTCAGCGTTTCAGTGCCAAGAACAAACTACTCTGACCACGGCGTACTAAAAACAGGACTGGTTTAGATTTATCAGTGCCGGCAATCTCGCGATTGTAGTCGGCGAGATTGTTCACCGGCTGGCGATTGATCTCGACCAGCACGTCACCGGAGCGTAAGCCTGCTTCTTCCGCGGCGCTCCCCGGCTTCACCGCCGAGATGACCAACCCAGCGCTCCTCTCCAAACCGAGAGTTTCGGCAAGTTGCGGCGTCAGTGGCTGGACGGTCAAGCCGAGTTCGCCCTCCTGCGCGGCCGCGACGACTTCAGTTTCCTTCATCTCGCCGATGGTGAGCGACAGCGTGGCTTCCTTGCCATCGCGAATCACTTTGATTGGCACCGCTGTACCCGGCGCCACGCGCGCCACTTGTTGCGGCAGGTCGGCGGAGTCTTTGATCGGCCGGCGGTCGAACTCGACGATGACATCGCCGGTTTTCACCCCGGCGCGCTCCGCCGGTCCGGCATTGACCAGATCGGCGACCAAAGCGCCACGCGCAGGATTGATACCCAGGGATTCGGCGATTTCAGGGCTGACTTTTTGCACCGACACACCGATGAAGCCACGCACGACTTTGCCCTTGTCGCGTAACTGCGGCAGCAGTTCATTGACGGCGTTGGATGGCATGGCGAAGCCGATGCCGATATTGCCTCCCGACTGGCTGAAGATCGCGGTGTTGATGCCGACGACTTCGCCACGCAAGTTGAGCAGCGGGCCGCCGGAGTTACCCGGATTGATCGAGGCATCGGTCTGAATAAAGTTATCGTACGGCCCTTGGCCAATATTACGCCCCTTGGCGCTGACGATCCCGGAAGTAACCGTGTGGTCGAGGCCGAACGGATTGCCGATCGCCATGACCCACTCGCCGACTTCGAGCCGGTCCGAGTCGCCCAACAGCGCCGCCGGTAAGCTGCGCCCAGCTTCGATCTTGATAACCGCGATATCGCTCTTCTGATCCCGGCCGATTACTTTTGCCTCATAGCTCTTGCCGTCGGACAGTGTCACGGAAAGTTTCTGCGCTCCGTCGACGACATGATAGTTGGTTAAGATCGTGCCGTCGCTGTCGACGATAAAGCCTGAACCGATGCCGCTTTGGCGCTGTGGCCCACGGGGCGTACGCCCGCCGAAGAATCTCTGCCAAAACTCTTCCGCCGGATCGTTCCCGCCAAATGGCGCGGGCGTATTCCGCTCCGAGCCACGAACCCTACTCGTTGAGACATTGACCACCGACGGCCCCAGCTTCTTCGCCAGGATGATGAAATCCGGTAACCCCTGCGCCATCGCAACCGGGCTGCTTGCGGCATGAGCTGACAGGGAACCACCATGATAGTGCTCGATGATGCTTACCCCACCCAGGCCCGCCAAAACGACGATCGCACAGGCACCAACGAAAGGAGTCATTCTTGAACGAGTTGGCTGCGGGTCTGAGAACCGAGACATAGTTTTTTTCTTCCTCTGCTGACATTAGACGCGGCAACGGACGATTGGTTCCTATGGGTGTTCCCCATGAGTCCGCGTCGATGGGACCGTTAGCCGGCGAGCGACTGAGCACGCACTTTAAGTGGACGGCCTTGGAGCGCGGCATCCTTCCAGCGCAGCAGCCCGGCGCGCATATAATCAGGATCTAGACCGAGAATTTCGCAAACATTATCGAAGGAAAATAAATGGGATCGGTCTCTTTCGAGGATCCATTCCTCGGCATCGCGGTGCATCGCCTGCTTACGCTTGCAATTCGAACCGACGGTGTCCTGAAAACAGCTAACCGCATCGCGCAGCACTGCGAACATCAAAACCCGCTCGGCGTCCAAGTGGATCCGGCGTGTCTGGGTCGCTAAGTACTGGCTCTCGATCAGCACATCCGGCTGAAAGATCGCCATCGCGCGCTCGTCGAGCTGCATGCGCGGCCCATTATTGTCTTTGACCCAGAATGGCTGGCGCTCACGATTGTCTTTATTAGATGTCGAAGCCTTCCCTGGTTTTCTCCCCATAAAACACCTCCCCTGAGTTGGTTAGACGACCCAGAGTTAACCAAGGTTCCAAAATTTTAAGAAATTCTTGAATGGTGGCAGGCGGTCACCGGTCAGGCAAAACGCGCCAACTGAGCGCCCAGCCGGACGGCAAATAGCCCAACGATGATGCAATCATCCCAGCCCTGCTATGATCTTCAGATCTCTGCCTCAACTCTCCGTCTCTATCTCGTCCACCCTCTGGTTGACCCCACCACGCAAGGTGATAAATTAACCGGCCATGCCACTAGCGACCATCGAAGAAGCGATTGACGAGATCCGCCGCGGCCGTATGGTCATCCTCACCGATGACAAGGACCGCGAGAACGAAGGCGATCTGTGCATGGCGGCCGAAAAGGTCACGCCCGGAGCGGTCAACTTCATGGCGACCCACGGACGTGGTTTGATCTGTCTGACATTGACCGAAGAACGGGTCCGGCATTTGGGTTTGGCCATGATGGTGTCGGACAATACTTCGCCGTTTGGCACGGCTTTCACCGTTTCCATCGACTCGGCCCAGGGCATCACCACCGGGATTTCCGCCGCCGACCGCGCCAAGACGATTCTCGACTCAATCGCCGACGACGCCAAGCCCCAAGATCTTGCGACGCCCGGTCATATCTTTCCTTTGCGCGCGCGCAACGGCGGCGTGCTCGTACGCGCCGGCCAGACCGAAGGCTCGGTCGACCTCGCCCGCCTAGCTGGCCTTAAACCCGCCGGCGTAATTTGCGAGATTATGAAAGACGACGGTACCATGGCGCGTCAGCCCGACCTCATGCGCTTCGCCAAAAAGCACAAGCTCAAAGTCGTCACCAACGCCGATCTGATCCAACACCGGTTGAATTACGATTCCCTGGTCTACAAAGCCGCATCGGCGCCGCTGCCAACCCGCATCGGCGGCGAGTTTCAAGCCATCGTCTACAACACCCATGTCGACGAATGCGAGCACCTGGCGTTGATCAAGGGACAGATTTCACCCAATGAGGAAACCCTGGTGAGGGTGCATACCAAGTATATACCCGGCGATGTTTTCGGCTTCGAGCTGCTCAACACCGGCGCGGTGATTCAGCGCTCCATGGAGATGATCGCCAAAGCGGGCAAAGGCGTGATCTTGTATTTGCAGCCCAAACAAAAGGCGCATCACCCGGCCATGGTCGCCTATCCCAAAGTCGAAGGTAAGCAGCAA
Source organism: Thermodesulfobacteriota bacterium (assembly GCA_041749055.1). Lineage (GTDB taxonomy): Bacteria > Desulfobacterota > Binatia > UBA9968 > UBA9968 > DP-20. The sequence continues at coordinate 5,916 of JBGTCC010000471.1, forward strand.
AAACGCATGAACGCGTCGTTCGTCTATCAGGCGGATTTCAAGGAATACGGCATCGGCGCGCAAATCCTACGCGACTTGGGCGTGCGCAAGATGCGGCTACTGACCAACAACAAGAAACATCTCGTCGGTCTGCGCGGCTACGGTTTGGAAGTGACGTCCTTGGTGCCGATCCCAAGGGAAAATACCCTGCGCGTCACCGCCAAAAACCCCAAGGCCAAAGCCAAACATGCCTAGCCCTGCGGGATCGCAAATCTCAGATTGCAGAATTGGGATCGGTAATTGGAATTATGCAATCTGTAATTTGACATTCCGAGCGAAGCGAGGACCTATGCCGATCTTCGAATACAACTGCCGCAGCTGCGACCAGCACTTTGAGACCATCGTTTTATCGACGCGGGAAAAAATCAGCTGTCCCATATGCAACAGCAAGAAGGTTGACAAGCAAGTTTCCGTCTTCAGCGCCCCGGCATCCACCGGCGACACCGCGCCAAACGGCGGCCCTTGCACCGGCACGCCGCAAACCTGCGGTTGCCACTAGCAAGCGGTCAGGTCAACTGACGGAACCAAATCAGTATTTGAAATTTCGCCAAGAGCGGGAGGATCTATCTTCTATCCTCCGTCCGCGATCATCGTTTGGGCAGATCGGCAGCTAGCCAATCGCAGCCTCACTGTACGGCCGCTGGTTAAACGGAATCTTCAGATGGAGTCATATAGCTCGGCAAATCGGGTCGGATGCGCTTGAGCGCTTCGCCGACGTTGCCGAACACGCGTTCTTCAATCAGCTGCGCTCTGACCCAATAATCGAGCGACGGCGCATCGACGAAATTGATGTCGACGTAGCGCTCGCCCACCGGTTCGCCGGTGATCATCACGCGCACCGAGTAGCCGGCATCGATGACGATGCCGCGCGCTCCCGGGGGTAGCGGCAGCGCCGCTTTGATCTTCTCCAGTTTGTCCGGCGGATACCTGCCGATGTCGAGGGAGTAGTAGCCCCACTGGCCAGGGTCGACCTTGAGCTCCTTGAAAATTTTCAAGTTGATATCGACGAGATTCTTCGCGGCCTCGTCCTGATTGTAATTTTCTAGCAGGTCGACGGCCCATTTCTCGATGATTCCTCTGACCGGTGGCGCCGCAGATTTGTCGCGCTCCTTGACCGCCCGGCGGTCGATCCACCATTTCGTTTCTTCGAATGCGGGAGGTTTTTCGTCGGCCATAACTTTAGTCTAGCTGATGGATACGCCGGGGCAAGCCTAGATCTTGAAATCCTCTAGCGTGCTCTTGGCAAACAGCGAGTTGACGTCGAGCTTTTGGCTAATCAACCCTTGCTCGTGAGTGTACTGCACTAAAGTTTCGAGAATATGGCGATTGGCTTCCAGACCATAGGCCCAGGGGTCGGGGCCGAGGGCTTCCCTTTCCTTTTCCATCTCGTCGATGGACCAAGCCATCATATACTTGAGCGCGGAAAACTCGTACATCGCTTCCTGGCAGATCCGTTTAGATTCGTTGAAGGCTTTGAACAAGCTCTGGGCGATCCATGGATGCTGTTCGTAAAACTCTTCGCGGATGACGATGGTGTGCATGATCGGAAAAATCTTCGTGCGCTTGAAATAGTCGGCCTCCACTTCGCGGAAGTTGGGGATCAGCCGCTGCACTTTGGGATAACGGCGCACAAACGGTGACGGCATATGCGCCGAAATCATCGCGTCGATCTCGCCCCGTTCGAGCATGCCGGAGAGCGTCTTGTCGCCGGCGATCGGCTGGATCTCGATGTTGGACGGCAGCTTATGCTGCACCTTGTCCTGGCGCCCTGGGGTTTCCTCGCCGCCGGTGAACCATTGCATTTTTTCCGGCAACACGCCGTATTCATGTTGCAAAATACCTCGCGCCCAGGTCGCCATGGTGATCTGATATTCGGGAACGCCGACGCGCTTGCCCGCCATGTCCGCCGGTTTCTTGATACCCGAGTCGGTGTTGATGTAAATGCACGAGTGGCGAAAAGTCTTCGACGGGAAAACTGGAATACCGATCAGTCTGGGCGCGCCCTTGTCGCGCGACATTAAGAAAGAACCGGTGGACATCTCCGCGACATCGAATTCGCCGTAGCGCAGCATGCGCCAGAAGGTCTCTTCCACGCGCAACGGCAGGTAGGTCAAATCGACGCCCTCGACCTCAACGCGTCCGTCTTGCAAAGCACGCGTGCGGTCATAGTCCCAGCAAGATAATGTCAAGCGAATTTTGCCCATGATGAACTCCTGTTCGATAAATATTGGCGAAGTTAAATACTGACAGCGGCAAGAAACTGATTCGCGCTGAGGACGAACTGCTCGCTGTCGCTCTGTAGTACGACGGCAGCTTCACCGGAAGCGAGGGTGGTGCGGCTCTGAATTATATAGAGTTTGCCTTTGAAATTAACTTGGGCGCCCGGTCGATAGCGCTCAAGGCCTATATGATCCGGCTGGGGATCGATCTTTTCCATGATCGATCTCTATAACATAGCGCTTGGCAAGCTTAAACATGCCCACGAGGCATGTGCACGGAACCGAACTCCAAACTCTTCAGTCCGGAAACCGCAGTCCCTTCGGCGAGAAGTGAGCCCGGAACGGTGAAGCCACCCGAAGATCCGGCCGCAAAGTCCAGTTCCATCCACCCCTCAAACCCATCACTTTCCCACAGAGGCGACTGGACGCGCGATAGTCAATCCAGTGCTCAGAGGTAGAGGCCCTTGGGCTTCGCCGTGGCCGGGCTTGTCCGTCGCCCCCAACGTGAACTTGCAACTGCGCTTGCCGGGATAAATTGACAAGCTTCCAGGTCGAGCTTACAGTCGCGCCAGATTAGGATTATCACCATGCGTATCGCTATCATGGGCACAGGTGCTGTCGGCGGTTATTTTGGCGCGAAACTCGCAGCCGCGGGCGACGAGCTAGCCTTCATCGCCCGCGGCCGGCACTTGCAGGCACTGAGGACAAACGGTCTCCGGGTCACGAGCCAGAATGGCAACTTGCAGATCGACAATGCCCAGGTCACCGATGATACGGCAACCATTGGCAAAGTCGATCTGATTCTGTTTTGCGTCAAATCCTACGACACCGAAACCGCCGCCGAACAAATCCGGCCGCTGGTTAACGACCAAACGCTTATTCTCTCCCTGCAAAACGGCATCGATAACCCGGAAAAACTTGCGCGCGTCTATCATCCAGAGCAAGTCTTACCGGCGGTTGTCTATGTCGGCGCGCAACTGACCGCTCCCGGAGTCGTCACCCATGCCAACGGCGGCCGGATTATCTTTGGGCAGATCGATGGCGGCGTCAGCGAATCGAGTAAATCGCTGCGGCAAATCCTCAGCAATGCCGGCATCCCCTGTGAGATCAGCGCTGATATTCAGAAAATTCAATGGGCCAAACTGCTGTGGAACGCACCGTTGTGCGCCATCAGCTGTTTGGCCCACGCAAACGTCAAACAGATCGTCGAGTCGGAGTCGTTGACCGCGCTTGCGCTCGACTGCATGGCCGAGGTGCAGACGGCCGCACGCACGCGCAACATCGAACTGCGCCGCGAACAGTTCGATGAGATCATGACGTTTTCGCGCACCCTCGGCGCATTCAAACCCTCCATGCTGCAAGATCTGGAAGCCGGCAAACCGCTTGAATACCAAGCCTTCAATGGCATAGTAGTGCAAATGCTGCGACGAGCCGGAACCCCGGCGCCGATCAATCAAGTATTTTATGCCACGCTCAAGTTTTTAGATCAAAGAATTCGCACGCAACTCAACCCCTAAGGAGACTTCATGCCGGTGATAAGAAGCAAAAAAGTCCTGCTACCGCTTTGGCTATTCTTCCTATGCGCCACGAGTTTGGCTTACGCCCAGGGGACTCAAAAAGAATTAGTCGCCCGCGGTCAATATATCTTCGCCGTCTCCGGCGGTTGCGCTTGCCATACCGAGCCCAAAGGCGTCCATAACGCCGGCGCACGCCCGTTTAAGATCCCGCTGGGGACAGTCTATAGTACCAATCTCACCTCGGACAACGAAACCGGTCTGGGTAATTGGACCGATCAACAGATTATCGATGCAATCATTAAGGGCCTGCGAAAAGACGGCAGCCGGCAGCTGCCGCTCATGCCTTACACCCTATACTCCGGCATGGCGCAGGAGGATGTGAAAGCGCTGGTGGCCTATCTCAGGTCGCTCAAGCCGGTCAAAAAAGCGACCCCCGAGTTGCAGACCTCCACACCCTTTATGCGCAGCGTCGTCACCGAGTTATGGCTCAAAGCCTTCGGCACTTTTTAC
>JBGTCC010000472.1:0-2633 GCA_041749055.1 Thermodesulfobacteriota bacterium
CTAGGACGAAAAAAACCTGGCCGTAAACGCAATAAATCAGTAATCGGTTGCTGTCGAAAAACGGTTGCAGGTCCATCAGGCACTCAATCCTATTGCCGAGCCTCGTTGATGTCTAGAGTTGCGCAAATGGCCGCTGGTTCAGGAAACCTCAGATAATTTGCAAAATTGTCAGGACATAAAGAGTAGCGAGGACGAAGTAGACGGTGCAGGAGATAAGCATGAAAAAGAAATTCAGTTTACCCGGTTTGGCCGCGCTGGGCAGGTGTCGCGGCAGGTAGACGTGATTCAACAATATCAGCGCCACTGAATATATCACCGTGCCGACGAAGCCGATGACCGCGGAGATCAAGATCAGCGTACCGGGCTCGTTCATCTGCACGGTGACGCCGGTGATCAAGGTTAGCAGCAGCAGAAAGAACAGATACCATTTACGATAAGGGATGCGGTGACTGCGCGGGAAAAAGCCGTAGATGCAATCCGCATGGATGCGGCTGACGGCGTCCACGGTCGCAAGCCAAGTGTCGGAAAGAAACGCTGCGGCGACGATTAAAAATAAAATTCTTCCCCAGCCGCCCCAACTGACTTCGAAGAAGCGGCTTTGCACCACCGCGATCTCGTAACCTTGGGGCAGGAGGCCGTTGGGAAAGAGCAGCGCGTAGGCGAGCAGGCAGGTGAGCAGCGTGGTGATCAGATTGCCGATGACGCCGATGCCGATGTCCCAGAACATGAAGCGGTGCCAGCGCGTCACATGGGCCAGCCCCTCGTCGTTACCCGGTAGCGCGCCCGACTCGGGTAGCGCTTCCGGTTTGCCGGTAATCGGTCCGGTGAGACGGCCGGCATAATAGGCCATGCCTGCGCCTTTGTCGCGTAACCAGTAAGAATAAAAGAGCGTCCAGAAGCCGCCGAGGCCGGCGAAGGTGACCGCTGTTAGCAATTTCGTTGCATCGGCGGGATCCCACGGCCGCGGCATCGGCCATTCGGGAATAACCAGCCCTTGCATGAACGCCGGCAGCGCGCGCAGCACTTCAGCATTGGCGCTGGCCCAGATCAGGCCGATTAAGGTGAATAGAGCCACGCCCCACATCAAGGTCTCGATCAGTTGGTAAATTACCTTGCTGAGCAGGATGGCAATTAAGAATAAACCCATGGTGGCGTAGGCCCAAAACAATGTCTGGTCGCGCCGGTTCCAGCCGCTGGGGAAATCGGTCAGCGCGGCGATCGATGTGCCGCCGGCGGCGGCGAAGGCACCGAACCAGAGAAACGACAGCGTCATCAAGATCCACAGGAAAAAAGCGAACTGCCGATTCAAGCGGATGAAGCCCTGAAAGATGCTCTCGCCAGTGAGCAAGGTGTAGCGGCCGATCTCGTAGATCACCGGAAATTGCAGCAAACAGGCGGGAATTAGCAAAAACAAAAACGACAGGCCATATTTGGCGATCGTGTAGGGCCAAAAAATCAGCTCGCCGCTGCCCTGGGCCAGCGCCATGAAAACTACGCCGGGGCCCAAGGCGCGGAGCATCCCCGGCATCGGCGCCTGCTTGAATGGCGGCAGCCTGCCCCAGGATGAAGGTTCGGCCATTCGCGCGAGTTAGTCGATGCGGTGGACGCCGTCTTTCGGCAGGGAGGCGACGAAGGCTGCCAACGCCTGGGTCAAATACTGCTGGTCTTTCGACTCGAGGGTGACCTTGACCTTGTAGTCGGGGAGATCGAGCACCGGATAGGAGCCCAACATGAGCTCGGGATATTTAACCAGCAGATCGTTGAGCATGGTGGCGATAATGCCTTCGCCGTGGCGCACGTAAACGTTCTTGAGATAGTAGGGCGCGTCGCGAAACTGTTCTTTAATGCTGTGAAAGCGCTCCTGGAGAATCTTCGGGATACCGGGGAAAACATAGACATTGCGCATCACCACGATGGGCGCGAAGGGAGCGTCGGCGCACAGCAGTGTGGCGCCCTCCGGGACGTTGGCCATGCGTAGGCGCGCCTCGTTCAAGTCGGCGCCCAGGCGCCGGCGCATGCGCGCTTCGATGTCGGGATGGCGCACGACGTTGACGCCGAAACCATGAGCGATGCCTTCGATGGTGACATCGTCATGGGTTGGACCGACGCCGCCCGAGGTAAATACCAAGTCGAAGCGTTGCGAGAACTCGGCGACTTCCTTGCCGATCAGCGGGATTTCGTCCTGGATGGTGGAGATCTTCTGGACTTCGACGCCCAACTGGCGCAGTTCGGTGCAGAAAAAATGCGAGTTGATGTCCTGGGTCTTGCCCGACAGGACCTCATTGCCGATGATGACGATGCCAGCGGTTTTCGCCATGGTTTTTTTCTTTTACCGCAATGCGGCGACGAGCGCCAGAGGTTCGCGCCGCTGCGCCGCTAGCGATCGAATTCGCTGCAGCTCATGAAGAAATTGCATTTCGGGTTGGGGCAGACATATTTGCATTTTTGGTTGTTGAGCTTGGAACTGCAAATCGGGCAGTAGTCCCACCAGTTATTTTCCCAATCTTGCTGGGCAAGGGGCGCCTCCGGTCGATTTTTCAATAGACCTCCGACTGCAAAGAGTCCGACAAGTTTTCTGTCTGAAACTATTTTTTAAAATAAATCTGCGGCGCTGACAAGGATTCCTGCCCAGG
>JBGTCC010000473.1:0-6198 GCA_041749055.1 Thermodesulfobacteriota bacterium
TAACCGCGACGAAAGCGACGCCGTAATTGTGAAAATCACCGGCAGCGACGGCCGCACCGGCTTTGGCGAAGGTTTACCGCGCGCCTATGTCACCGGCGAGACCACCGAATCGATGAACGCCCGCATCCGCGATTTCCTCGCGCCAAGGATCTTTCAGGAATCGTTTTCCCCAGGATGGCAAACCATCGAGCAGTTGCAGTCGTTGCAGCCGGACTGGACGCGGAATTCGCAATCGAACAATGGCGTCATCGCCTGGAACGCGGCGTTTTGCGCCGTCGAGCTGGCGCTGCTCGACTGGAGCCTGCGCGCCGACCATAGCGCGCTGGCGGATTATCTACCGCCCCAACGCTACGAAGTGGTCTATAGCGGCGTGATCTCCGCCGACGCGGCAAAAGACGCCGCGGCACTGGCCAAGCGGATGGCGCGCTTGGGCCTGCAGCAGATCAAAGTCAAAGTCGGCACGCCGGATGACGCCGCGCGCTTGGAAGCAATACGCAAAGCCGTGGGCAGCGACGTCGAACTGCGCGCCGACGCCAACGGCGCCTGGAGCGCGGCGCAGGCAGTTGAGCAGTTGAAGCTGCTGGCGCCGTTCCAACTAAAAATCATCGAACAGCCGGTGGCCGCTGACGATATTGCCGGCATGATACAAGTGCGCGCCCAATGTGGCATCCCGGTCATGGCCGACGAATCGCTGGTCACCGCCGAACAGGCGCGCCGCTTGATCGCGGCAAAAGCCTGCGATCTGTTCAACATTCGGCTATCGAAAAACGGCGGCATCGCCGGAAGCTTGGCGATCGCCACGCTCGCCGAGGAGGCAGGAATCAAAATCCAGGTCGGCGCCCAGGTCGGCGAAACCGGCATCCTGTCGGCCGCCGGCAGAACCTTCGCCGCCCACATGTCAGAGCTTGCCTGCGCCGAAGGCTCCTTCGGCACCTGGTTGCTGAGCGAAGACATTACCTACGACAACCTCGCCTTCGGCCTCGGCGGCCGTGCGCCCCTGCTGAAAAGCCGCGGCTTGAGCGTCATGGTCAAGGAAGAAGCCCTCGACCGTCACACCGTCGACAAGATCGAATTGCGCCGTTAAACCCATGAGCTTGATCGTCAAAGCCGCGGCCTTTGTCACCGGCCGTCTATGGACGCGCTATGAAAACCACTGCGCCGATCCGGCAAAGACTCAGAACCAATTGCTGCTCGACATTATTCGGCGCAACCGCGCCACCGCCTTCGGCCAGAATCATGGCTTCGCGGCCATTGGTAATTTAGCCGACTACCGCAAGCAGGTCGCCGTCGGCGACTACGAACGGCTGCGCTCCTATGTCGAACGCGCCGCCAATGGCGAAGCTCAGGTCTTGACGGAAAAGCCGGTGCAGCTATTCACCTTGACCAGCGGCAGCACCGGCGCGCCCAAGCTGATCCCGATTACCGAGACCTGCCGCGCCAACCATCGCCAACTTACCCGCCTGTGGTACTACCGCGCCCACCTCGATCATCCCGGCTTATTCAGCGGCAAAATGCTCGGCGTCGTCAGTCCAGCCGAAGAAGGGAAAACCGCCGGCAATATCCCCTTCGGCGCCGCCTCCGGCTTGATTTATCAAAGCAGTCCGCGCTGGGTACAGGATGCCTTCGCTTTGCCCTACGAGGTCGCCGAGATAAAAGATTTTGCCGCCAAGTATTACGTCATCATGCGTTTGGCGTTGGCGCAGGAAGTCACGTTTATCGGCACGCCCAATCCGAGCACCATCCTGCGTTTAGTGGAAACCGCCGATCATAATAAATATGAAATCATCCGCGACATTTGCGACGGCACAATCAGCGAGCACTGGCAAATTCCCGGTGACGTGCGGCAAAAGCTCAAAGCGCACCTCCAGACAAATCCCGCCCGCGCGGCTGCGCTCGAACAGCTGGCGAACCAATACGGCGCGCTGCGCCCCAGGGATTATTGGCCCCGATTGCAATTGATTGGTTGCTGGAAAGGCGGCACGGTCGGTGTACGCTTGAATGAACTGCCGCGCTGGTTCGGCGAGTCCTTGCCGGTGCGCGATTTAGGCTACATGGCGAGCGAAGCGCAGATGACCTTGCCGATATCGGACTCCGGCTGCGCCGGCATACTCGACGTCAGCGCTAATTTCTACGAATTCATTCCGGAGAGTGAAATCGCCAGCCGGCAACCGGCAACTCTTACCTGCGCGGAACTAAAAGAAGGCGAAAGCTATTATTTGATCCTGACCACCCCCAGCGGCTTGTATCGCTACGATATCAATGACGTGGTCCGCGTGGCAGGCTGGTTTCAGCAAACCCCGCTGCTTGAGTTTGTCCGCAAGGGGCGCGACGTCACCAACATCACCGGCGAGAAGCTCCACGTCAATCAAGTCATCCAGGCGATGGCACAGGCGCAGATCGCGGCCAACATCGCGCCGCGTCACTACCGCGGGTTCGCCGACGCTCAAGAGTCGCGCTACGCCTTCATGGTCGAATTCGACGGCACCCACCCCCACGAAGCATCCCTCAAGCGATTGCTCGCCGCGCTGGAGCGAAACCTTTGTCTGCTCAATATCGAATACGCCCAGAAACGCGCATCGGAGCGTCTCAAACCGCCGGTGCTCTGTGTGATGGAGCCTGGCTGGTATGAACGTAAGGCCAGCGCCGCGCTGGGCCGCGGCGGCCGCGATACTCAGTTCAAAGGCCAACTACTCAGTGCGACGTCGGAAGAAGCCGGGAATATCACAGCCGTCATTGAACTCGGCGAGCCCTCAAGCCAAGGGAGCAAGTAGATATGCCCAAGCACGGAGCGCTCCTAGCCCTGATAACCTTTCTGTTCGCCTGCCGCGTCCTGGGCCAAGCTCTGGTCGCCTTTGTCGGCGTACCCTGGTTACCGGCGATGAAACAATGGTTCTCCGGAGTGATTCCCTACCCCTCGCTGCTGATCATCCAACTGCTCATGTTGATGCTCATGGTGAGAATCACCGGCCAAGTTTGGCGCGGCACCGGCACCTTCGCCGTCGTGCGCCCCCACTGGGCGGAATTTCTGATGAAATTTGCCGGCGCCTACGCCGGACTGATGATTCTGCGTTATGCTCTGACCATGATTCTCCATCCCGAGATGCGCTGGTTCGGCGACATCATTCCAATTATTTTTCACTTCGTGTTGGCCGGGTTCATTTTGGTTCTCGGCCACTACCACAGGGTGATGACCGACTCATAAACGTATTCGCTCAGCCTTCAATTGTGCTGTCGAATTCAACGGACGCCGAGCAATGGCTTCCCGCGTAAAATGACTAGCACGCGGTCATATTGCCGGGTAATTTAGCCGCTTGCAGAAGTTCTCACCTAAGTTGCGAAATCTACAGAAGTATTACTCGCTTCCAGCCACTCGCAGATTGCATGGCCACACCTCGCATGCTAGAAACTTGCTAGTTTTGGAGGACGGCATGAATTTTCAGCAACTGGCGGACAAAGCCTTGCAAGGCATCCTTCCCGAGCGGGAAGAACTCAGAGAAGTGTTGAACGCACCGGACGAACAGCTGCCGGAAATCTTGAGCGCAGCCTTCAAAGTGCGCCACCACTACTATGGCAAGCGCGTGCAGATCCATGTCTTGCAGAACGCCAAGAGCGGCCTATGTCCCGAAGACTGTCACTACTGCTCGCAGTCCTCGGTCTCCGACGCCCCCGTCGACAAGTACACTTTCATGTCCAAGGACAAGCTGGTCGAAAGCGCGCGCCAGGCCAAAGCCGCCGGCGCCGTGCGTTTTTGTATCGTCAACAGCGGCCGCGGCCCGACCAACAGAGAGATCGACGACATCACCGACGCGGTGCGCGAGATTCGCGCCCAGACCGGCATGAACGTTTGCTGCTCGCTCGGCTTGATGAACGACGACAAGACCCAGAAGCTCGCCGCCGCCGGCGTCGGCCGGGTCAATCATAATTTGAACACCAGCCGCGAACACCACGCCGACATCGTCACCACCCATACCTTCGACGACCGGGTGGCGACGATCGAGAGCGTCAAGAGCGCCGGCATCGGCACCTGCTCCGGCGGCATCATCGGCATGGGCGAAAGCGACGACGATATTATTAATCTGGCGATGACGCTACGCGCCATGGATATCGACTCGATCCCGGTGAATTTTTTAAACTCGATCCCCAAGACCCCCTTCGAGGAGAAACGCGAACTAACGCCGCAACGCTGCTTGAAGACGCTTTGTCTGTTCCGCTTCGTCAATCCGGCCAAAGAGATCCGCGTCGCGGGCGGCCGCGAAGTAAACTTGCGCTCGCTGCAACCGCTAAGCCTCTACGCAGCCAACTCGATGTTCGTCAACGGCTACTTGACCACGCCCGGCCAAGACGCCACCGACGCGCACCAGATGATCCGCGATCTGGGTTTTGAGTTGGATCAGCCGGCGGCGATCTAACCCGCGACCGCAAATAAATGATTCGTCCTTGCTACTGAACGAGGAGACCGCCATGCACTATCTCGCACTATTCGCCGCCCTGCTAATGACCTGGGTCACCGCATCCGCGGCGTCCTTCGACGCGCCGAAACGCAAGTCCGGCCTATGGGAAATTAAAATTGCCAACAGCGCCGGCATGGGCGGGCAGACGATACAACAGTGCGTCGACGAGAAGACCGACGATTTGATGAAAAACGACATGACGGGGAAGGATCAATCGTGCAGCAAGACCGATATGCGCAAGGAAGGCGATAAGATCGTCAGCGAGTCGGTCTGCAAAGTTAAGAATAGCACCGCCAAGACCCGCGCGGTGATCACCGGTCGATTCGATTCCGCGTACAAAGTCGACGTTAAGTCAACCTACGAGCCACCGCTCAACGACTTGAAAGAATCGACAACGGCCATGGAAGCGAAATGGTTAGGGGCTTGCAAACCGGGACAAAAAGCCGGCGACATTTCCATGCCCGGCATGCCCAATATCAATATGAACGATATGATGAAGAACCTGCCGAAAAAGCCGTAAATCTGTAGTCGAAATTTCTATTCGGGGAGGTATATCATGAATTCCTGCGCATCATCTCTACGCCCGATTCTGATTGCCGGATCGTTTTTGCTGAGCTTGACCCCAGCGACCATTTCGCCGGCCCAGGAAAAACCCGCGCCCCACGTGATACCGGCGCCGACCACGGTACCCGGTCGTCCCGACATTCCTAACGCCGAAGTCGCGAAAACCCTGCGCGGCGTGCCGGCACCGCCGTTTCCAACACCCGCCGAGAAACTGCAGATCGGCCAGCTAAAAATGCCCAAGGGCTTCAAGCTCGAAGTCTACATCAGCGGCATCGCCAATGCCCGTTCGCTGCGCATCGGCGATAAGGGCACGGTGTTCGTCAGTAACCGCCAACTTGACAAGGTCTACGCAGTCGTCGAGCGCAGCGGCAAGCGCGAAGCGAAAGTCATCGCTTCCGGACTCGACCGCCCCAACGGACTCGCCTTTCACAACGGCACGCTGTATATCGGCGAGGGCACGAAGATTTCCAAGCTGGAGAAGATCGAAGACAGCCTCGACAACCCCGGCAAGCCGGTGGTCATTTACAGCGACCTGCCCAATCATCAGTCCCATGGCTGGAAGTTCATTGCCATCGGCCCTGACAACAAGCTCTACATAAACGTCGGCGCGCCCTGCAACATCTGCGAACCGCCGGCGGAAAATGCCCAGATCCGGCGCATCAATCTCGACGGCAGCGGCGCTGAAGTGTTCGCCCGCGGTGTGCGCAACTCGGTCGGCTTCGACTGGCATCCGATCACCAAGGACCTGTACTTCACGGATAATGGGCGCGACTGGCTGTCGGAGGATTTACCGGAAGATGAATTGAACCGCGTCACCAAAGTCGGCCAGCATTTTGGCTTTCCCTACTGTCACCAAGGCAACTTCACCGACCGCGAGATGGGTTGGGGCCGCTCTTGCGATGAATTTACGCCGCCGGTCGCCCTTCTCGGCCCGCACAGCGCCGCCCTTGGCATGCGTTTTTACACAGGCAATATGTTTCCACGCGAATACCGTAATGCCCTCTTCATCGCCCGCCATGGCTCGTGGAACCGCACCAAGAAAATCGGCGGGGATATCGTTGTCGCGAAGTTGAACGTCGACGGCACGATAAAATCGGTACAGCCGTTTATCACCGGCTTTCTCAACAACAACGAATACTGGGGCCGGCCAGTTGACGTGCACGTCATGAAAGACGGTTCGATG
>JBGTCC010000474.1:0-4153 GCA_041749055.1 Thermodesulfobacteriota bacterium
GCCGCGCGCCGGTGCCGCCGACCTGAAAGACGGTCAGAGTGAACGACGGATTCTGTCCGCGCCAGACGCTCAGCCAGATCGGATCGGCCCCCGGCGCCATCAAGCGACCGGGCAGCGCGCCGGACATGGCCGCAAAGATCGCGCTCGGAATGAAATGGCCGATCACCTGGCGGCTCGCCACTGGAGCGGGATCGAGGGCGTTCAAAATGCTGCCCTCGGGCGCGCTGACATGCACCGGGCGAAAACTGCCTTCGTTATGCGGCACGTCGGGACAGATCGCCGCCTTGATCGCGAAGCTCGCGTAAGCATGAGTATAGTTCAGCACGACATTGATACCGCGGCTGCTCTGCGGCGATGAGCCGGTGAAGTCGATGAAAATATCTTCGCCGGCGACGCGCACCGTGCAGCGGATCAGGATCGGTTCTTCAAAACCATCGCTCCAAGTCTCGCTCGCCCACTCGCCGGCGGGCAACTTGGCGATCTCGGCGCGCACCGCGGTCTCGGAGCGGCGAATGATCTCTTCCGAAACCTCGTCGATGGAGTCGAGCTCGAACTCGTCCATCATTTCGCGCAGCGCCCGGCCGCCGGTTTCGTTGCAGGAAGTTTGGGCGTAAAAATCGCCGATCACTTCGTCGGGCTGGCGCACGTTGGTGCGGACGATCTGCATGAGAATCTTGTTGGGCTCGCCGCGCTCGAACAGCTTCATGATCGGGATTCGCAGCCCCTCTTCGAAAACCTCGCGCGCTTCGGCGGAAAGAATCCGCCCGCCGATATCCGCGCTGTGGCAGGTGTTGGCGAACAGCGCGACCAGCTTGCCGCTCTTGAAAATCGGCGTGGTAATCGTGATGTCGTTGATCTGCCCGGCGGTCTGCCAGGGATCGTTGGTGATCAAAACGTCGCCGGGCGCCAGCTTATCCGGCGGAAACGCCGCGAGAAAATGCTTCATCGACGTTGCCATGGCGTTGATATGGCCGGGCGTGCCGCTGATCGACTGCGAGATCATCCGCCCCTTGGTGTCGAACATGCCGCAGGCCAAGTCCTGGCTTTCGCGCACGATGGTGCTGAAGGCGGTGCGGATCAGCGCGTCCTGCTGCTCGTTGGCCACCGACAAGAAGCGGTTCCAAATCACTTCAAGCGTAACTGGATCGATGACTTTATTTCCCATCGCCTAACTCCACAACTACGTTCAGCCGCTCGTCCACGCGCGCTTGTCCTCCTACGCCGACGATCAAAGTCGACTCGCGCTCTTCGACGATGGCCGGACCGTTGAACCGCATGCCCGGCTCGAGCGCGTAGCGATCGTAGATCGAGGTTTCAACATAACCGTTGGTTTCGGGAAAGAACGCCAAACGCGAACCTTTGCGCGCGTCGCCGCCATGAGTTGAATGACGCGACAGTTTTAAATTCATCTCCGGCCGCGGCCCGCTCGCCACCACCCGCCAGTTGATAACTTCTAGAGGCACATCCGGCCCTTTGCGGCCATAGAGCGATTCGTAAGTGCGCTCGAACTCGGCGCCGATGCGCGGCAGATCGTCGACGCTCAGCACACCGTCGGGCAACGCCACCGAAACTTCATGACCTTGGCCGATGTAACGCAAGTCGGCAGTGCGTTGGTAAACAATATCATGAGCGCCGAGGCCGGAACTTTCTAAAACCTTACGGCCTTCCTGAGCCATTTCTTCGAGTAGTCGATTCGCCACACTCCAGTCCAGCCGATCCATGCGACTATAAGCGCTGCGGACGAAATCGAAGGCCAGCGGAGCCGCAAGTAATCCGAAGGTCGAACCGACGCCGGCGCCGAACGGCGAGATCAACGCCGGCAGGCGTAAAATCTCCGCGACTCGGTAGCCATGCACCGGCCCGGCGCCGCCGAAGGCGTACATCGGCATGCGCCGCGGGTCCTTGCCACGCTCGCCGAGGTGGGCGCGGGCGGCGTTGGCCATGTTCTCGTTGACGATCTGATGAATGCCCCAGGCGACTTGCTCGGCGGTCATTTTCAACGGCTCGCCCAAACGCTCCAGCGCTTTTTTCGTGCCGTCCAGGTCGAGCTTCATCTTGCCGCCGAGAAAATAATTGGCGTCGAGATAGCCAAGCACAAGATCGGCGTCGGTCACGGTCGGCTGCGTGCCGTCCTGGCCGTAACATACCGGGCCAGGATCGGCACCGGAGCTGTCCGGCCCGACTTTGAGAAGTCCTAGCGAATCGACCCGGGCGATGCTGCCGCCGCCGGCGCCGATCTCGATCATATCGATTACCGGAATGCGCACCGGCAAACCGCTGCCCTTGCGAAATCGATACACGCGGTCGACTTCGAACTCATGAGTTTTTAACGGTTGACCGTCTTCGATGACGCAAAGCTTAGCCGTTGTGCCGCCCATGTCGAAGGAAAGCAGATCACGATGGCCGGAGCCCATGCCCGCCTCCGCCGCGGCGATGGCGCCGGCGGCAGGACCGGATTCGAGCAGGCGCACGGGGAATCGCGACGCGGTTTCGCGCGTGGCAATGCCGCCGCTCGACAGCATGACGAAGAAGCTGCCGCGAAAACCGATCTCATCCAAGCGCGCTTGCAGCTGGGCAAGATAATCCGACACCCGCTCCTGCACGTAAACATTCGCCAGCGTCGTGCTGGTACGCTGGAACTCGCGAATCTCAGCGACTACTTCAGAACTCAGCGACACGCGAACCTGCGGCGCGACTTCGGCGATGATTTCCGCCGTGCGCTTTTCGTGGGCTGGATTGCGAAAACTATTGAGATAGCAAACACCGATCGCTTTGATGCCCTTGTCGCGCAGCTCACCGACCAGTTTGCGCACAAACGCTTCGTCCAACTCTTGCAAAATGCTACCGTCAGCCGCCATGCGCTCGGGCACGTCGAAGCGCAGATGGCGCGGCACTAAAGGTTTGGGCAGGTCGAGATTGAGATCGTAAAGCTCGTAGCGGTGCTCGCGGCCGATCTCAACGGCGTCGCGAAACCCAGACGTGGTGAGCAACGCCGTCAAGGCACCCTTGCGCTCGATCAGCGCGTTGGTCACCAGCGTCGTGCCATGAATCAGCGTACCGCGCTGGCGCCCGTCCACCGAGCCATTCTCCAACACCGGCCGCAGGGCATTCTCCACAGCCAGACTGGGATCGCCCGGCGTCGTGAGGGTCTTGGCAATGACGGCACTGCCGTCGTCACCGACCAACAACATGTCGGTAAACGTCCCGCCGATATCGATGCCTACTCTGTACATGGAAATTTCGTTCAAGGGTTCAAAGTTCAATCGGACCGGTTTTCCATCTGACCTTGAACCCTTGAACCTTGAACTTTTGAACTCTTATTGGGCGAATAAATCGAGCAAAGGTTGCGTCTGATGCGCCGCCGCCGGCCGCAAGAGAGGCACCTGTACCCCGGCGTCGCGGTATTGCTGCACCCGTTTCTTAACTTCATCCGGGGTACCGCTGGCGGTCATGCCTTCGACGTAGGAGTCGGGAATCGCTTTGATCAAACCTTCCATGCCGCCTGCCGCGTGGGCTTTTTCGAATAGCGGAATGTCTTCTTTGTGAATGAAGGGCTCGCCGACGCGCATCTTCGGCGCGGCGATAAATGATATCTGCACCGGGTCGAGCTTGGTCGCCACTTCCCAGCGCACCGCATCGAGAGCTTTTTGGTGATTGTCTTCAATTGAGCAATTGATGATTTGCGCGACGAAAAACTTGGAAAAGTCGCGCCCAGCCTGTTCCGCCGACTGTTTGATAATGCGCAGCGCATTGACGGTGTATTCCGGCGAGCAGACCGCGTTGAGAATCACGCCATCGCCGACCGCGCCGGCCAGCTTCAAGCCGACGGTCGCCGTCGCTGGAACATAGAATGGAATATGCGAGCGCGCCGGCTTCCAGCCCAAACCGACATTGTCGAAGTTGACGAACTTGCCGTGATAGGAAACCTTCTTGCCGCTAAACAACAAACGCATCGACTCGATATATTCGCGCAGCACTTCGGCAGGCGTCGCGCCAACCTCCTGGGGCAGCGCATGCACGCGCGCGTGGCTCTTGGTGCAAGCTCCCGGCGCCGCAGTGATGCGCCCGCCGCTGAGTTCATCCAGTGTCGCCAACGACTGCGCCATCACCACCGGACCGCGCAAACGCACGATCTGGGTCGTCCCCATGATCA
>JBGTCC010000475.1:0-4281 GCA_041749055.1 Thermodesulfobacteriota bacterium
ACCGATCCGGGCAGTTCGGCGCTGATTTGCGGCAACAGGGCGCGGATGCTATTCGCGACCTCCACCGCATTCGCGCCGGCCTGGCGGTAAACCGCCATCACGACAGTTGCCCCCGGCACCGGATAGCCGCGCGCCCAAAAGCGCATGCTCAGCCGCTCGTCCTGGACGGAGTCACGCACCTGGGCGACATCGCGCAGATAAATCGGCGCGTCATTCTTGCTGCCGATGATCAGCTGGCTGTAGCCCTGGGCGCTGTCAAGCTGTCCTTGCGGCCGCAACAAAGTCGTGCCGGCAGAGCTGTCGAACTGTCCGGCGCCCGTGTAGCTCGTGCCGTTTTTAACCGCCGTGGTCAAATCATCGATCGAAATCCCCCGCGCCCACATCGCCGAAGGATCCGCCTTGATGCGAATCGCCGATTTGGTGCCGAAAACCGAGACCCGGGAAACTCCCGGTAATATGCTGATGCGCTGACCGATCTGGGTGCTGCCATAATCATACAATTGACCGCGCGTCACCGAATCGCTGGTCAGCGCAATGTACATGATCGGCTGGTCATTGGGGTTGGTTTTCGAAAACGTTGGCGGTGACGGAAGATCGACCGGCAAGCTGCCGGTCGCTTGGGAAATCGCCGTTTGCACATCGGTCGCCGCCGCATCGATGCTTTTACTCAGGGCGAACTGAAGCGTTAGACTGGTGTGGCCCTGAGTGCTTTTGGAAGTGACCAGCTCCAGACCATTGATCTGCATAAACTGGCGTTCCAGCGGCGTGGCGATGTTGTTGGCGACCGTGTCGGGGCTGGCGCCGGGATAGTCGGCTTGGACTTGAATGACGGGATAATCGACCGCCGGCAGATCGTTGACCGGCAAGCGCAGATAACTCAACACGCCGAACAGAATCACTGACAAGGTCAAAACCATTGTCAGCACCGGCCGGCGAATAAATGGCTCGGAGAAGTTCACGGTTTCGCTCCGGCTTTGGCCGCCTCTGGAGCCTGCTCTTTTTCAGCGGGCTGCGCGGCAATGCGAACCTTCCCTCCCGGTGTGACGCCATGTTGACCCTTGACGACAACCTTTTCGTCGGCTTTGACGCCGTCTGTGACGACTACCAATTCACCCTGACGTTGGCCGAGCTTCACCGGCCGAAGTTCAGCCGACGAGTCACTCTTAATCACATAGACGAACGAACCCTTCGCGGATAACTGTGGAGCCTCGGCCGGCACCAAAACCGCATCCGCGCGGGTGTCAAGGACTAAACGAATTTTAGCGAATCGGCCGGGCCAAAAACGGCGATCCGAGTTAGGCAGGGTGGCGCGCAGTTTTACCGTTCCGGTGCCCTCTTGGACAGCGTTATCGAGAAAAGTTAGTTTACCCTGACGAGGGTTGGCATTTTCATCCGGCAAGCGGACTTCCACGCGCAAACTGCGCTTAGCCATGTTGCGCTGCACCGCCGTCAGATCATTTTCCGTGACGGTAAAGTCAGCGTAAACCGGATCCAATCGCTGAATCACCAGCAGCGAACCGCTGTGGGCCGCAACCACGTTGCCGATATCGACGGCCCGCTGTCCAGCCCGGCCATTGATCGGCGCGCGAATCGTGCAGTACTCAAGATTGAGCCGGTCATTTTCCACTGCCGCGCGGTTCTGTTTGACTAGCGCGTCGGCGCTATCCACCGCGCTTTTTTTGGTATCGTAGTCTTGGCGCGACACTGCGCGCGGATCACTGACATTTTCCACCCGGGCGAAGTTAATTTTTGCCAGGCTGAGCGTCGCTTCCGCTTGTGCCAGATTGGCCTCGGCTTGATTCAATTGCGCCTGATACGGCCGGGGGTCGACGGTGAACAGTAATTGACCGACCGTGACGTCGGCGCCATCAACGAAATGGATTTGCGTGATGCGCCCTGAAACTTGTGGCTGGATGGAAACAACTTCGCGGGCAGAGATCTTACCGACAGCATCGATGTACACCGGCACATCGTGGCTGACCGCTTGAACCACTGCCACCGGCGCGGGCGGCCGCTCGAAAGCGGTCTCAGTTTTCCTGCCGCAGGCTAAAAACAACCCAGCGCTGAGCAGTGCAAAAGCATAATGGAATTGCACCGTCCAGCGCCGGGGCCGGCAGAACCTAATCACGTGGCAACTCGGGCTTACGCCACTAAACGTTGTTCAACACCGACGATAAGTTGCGCTTTCTTTTGATCCACGCTCTTGTGCATCTTAACTTCCCACTGGCGCAGGCCCCGGCGAATATACTGGGGCTCCAGATTAAGCAAGTTGCAGACCGACACGAAGGAGCAGAACCAGGTGTCGTCATCGCTAAAAATCCATTCGTTGGCCTCATCGAAAATCGTCCGGCGCTTGCCGCTGGTGGCAAAGAGATTTTCTTGAAACGATCGGATGCCATCTTCCAAAACCGCCAGCAGGAGCGTGCGCTCCGCCTCCAGCGGGATCTTGCGGCGAAAATTGGCCGCATAGTCTTCGCCGATCAACGTATCGGGCTGAAACAGCGAGCCGATCCGCTCGTCTAAACCGGCGGTCTTCTTGCCGCCCTCATTATTGCTAGGTGCCTTGAACTCCATAACCCCTCCCCTTTGAAAAAAAGAATTAAATTGGATTTATAAACCAACCCCAATAGTCCCATTAACTCGCCAATAATTGGAGCGCTTTCGGACTGTAATAACGGCGCGCCGCGTCCTCTTTGAGGCCGATCCCCAAGAGCGCGAACCAAGTCGCTTGGGACACCAGCTCTTCGCGTGAAACCTTGTAATTGATCGCCGGCACTTTGGGCCGCAAGTGCAGCATCAAAGAGAAAGCGACATGTTGGACGAACCAAACGCAAATATCTTTGCGAAATGGCACGTCGTGCAATTCTCCCGATTTCGCCGATGCCTGCAAGCAGGCCTCGAATTTCTTCAACCAAGCTGCGGCAAGCTTCTTGTGCATCAAACGCACCAACTCGCCGTCACCTAATAAACTCCGCACCAACAAAGAGTTAAGTGCTGCCCTATGGGTATCTCCTGGCCGTCCCTGGACGTAGTGGGAGATCATGAAATGAACCATTACCACCAATGTCGACGTCGACGCCTCAAACTCGAGGATGCGGCTCGCTTCGGCAAACGTCGGCCCCTTCGCACAGGCATCGAGCATCGCGTGGTAAAGCGACTCTTTGCTGGGAAAGTGCTTATAGAGCAACGCTTCCGAAACTCCCGCGGCGCGGGCCAGCTCTTTGATGGTCGTGCCGTCAAAGCCCTTTTCCGCGAAGATGTCTTGCACCGCTTCGACGATCGCCTCACGGCGCGCCTCCGCCGTCAGCCTGGGAACGTTGCTCATACAAGTTAGTTAGCATTTACTCACTTAGCTTGTCAAGGAATATAATTGAGCTTTTAACCGGTCCGGAACGACCCCCTTAACTAGCTAATTCAACTAATAAAACCAATCTCAAAACGAGCGCTCGGAGGGAAAACTCATTGCCCGCATAACGGGCATGAATTAGCGTACAATATCATCTGACCAAATGAAGGATCGCCCTACTTTGCCGTATTCGCGTCCCATGGCGTGGGCGAATGTCAGGCATCCATTAAGCGCGCGCTAGCCGCGCAATAAACCGCGCCATCGCTCCTGACAGGCCACCGCGACGCGCAAGCGTTCGAGATGCTGCTCGATCTGCTTACTCCCCTGCTTGACCGGATTAGCGTGAAAGAAACTAACCACGTCTTTCTCAAGCTCGGCGCTGACCAAGCCGACGACACCTTCGCACATGCGCGGGATAGCGTTGTCGGGATAGGAGCGATTCATTTCATTCCAATGCGCTTTCATGAACGCCCAAGCGCGCTCGCGGCCATGCTTATTGAGCAACACACCACGCATCAGGTAGGGCGAGTTCTGCGTCCGCACGTTACCGTTGATCGTCAAATCCAAGGTCCGATCGATTAACCCGGCGTCGGCAAAGTTTGCCAGCGCGAAAAGATAGCGAGTCTCATCCTGCGGCGTTTGGGCGTTTTCAAAGCGTGCGAACAACTTTTCGTACTCAGCCGTACCGCCGCTGTGGGAACGAATCGCCACCAGCGCCGGGATCACATTACGGTCCACCGATTCGCTGTTTTTCTCGCAATCGGCGAACAATAACCGGGCACGATCTTGAGTCGCTACGTCGTTGGCGACCGTGCCAAGTGCACCGATCAGATCGCCGCGCAACTGGCTAACCCATTCGCCCTCGCCGGGCCGGACCGACCAACCGAGCCGCTCAAGCGTCGGTGACAAAACGACAGAGAGTCGACCCGCCAACT
>JBGTCC010000476.1:0-2768 GCA_041749055.1 Thermodesulfobacteriota bacterium
CGAAGCATATGACGTTCTGGGATGGCAGTGGCGGGCTGGCCGCGCTGGAAGATTTCTTGTTGCGCCATCCGATTGGAACTCAGCGATAACATTTCGTTTGAGATCGCAGGCAATCTCGCGCTACAAACGTGCTGCGAGGGAAGGGCGACCGGCCGGTCTACCCTTCACGGATTCGGAAGATCTCCCGCAAAGGCGCAAAGGTAAGAAAATCAATAGATGTCATTTCGACCGAAGGGAGAAATCTCTCCAGATCCCGCGCAACTAGTCGGGATGACGGGCCTTGGGCCGTCACTTAGCGTCTTTGCGCCTTGGCGGGAGGAATATGCGAATCCGCAGGGTTTCGACTCCCGGATGTTTTTCGCTAGCGAGACAAATTCGTATAATCAAGTAGGACAAAAGAATTGTGAGGTGAAGGATGCCGACGGCGGATTTAGGCGATGTAACGATTTACTATGAAAGCCAAGGTGCCGGCGATGCACTGCTGCTCTGTCCGCCGTCATGGTGGCCTTGCGATACTTGGAACGTCGGCGTGGTGCCGTTTCTCTCCAAGAAGTTTCGCACGATCATCTTTGACTGCCGCGGCACCGGTCACAGCAGCAAGCCGGATCATGGCTACACCATCGAACAGTTTGCCAAGGATTGCGCCGGGCTGTTGGAGCATTTGAAAATCGCGCGCTGCCATGCGGCAGGTTTTGCGCTCGGTGGCCAGATAGCCCAAGCGTTGGCGATTCGGCGTCCCGATCTTGTCGCGACCCTGACCATCGCCGCCGCCGGTGCCGGCGCGAAAGCGACCGACGGCGGGCTGCGGGTTGCTAGAAATAACGACGAAGAAGAGATTCGCGAGCATGGCTTCGAGCAGTTCATTCGCGGTCATATCGAGAACACCCATATGGCGTTCAATTCCAAGTTCTTCGAAGCCCATCAAGATGTCGTCAAGGCGTTGTCCGACGCGCTGTGGAAACGCCAGACTAGCCCCGAACAACATCGATATCATTTCGACGCGCGCCGCACCTGGGATACTTTGGGCAACGCGCCGAAGGTGAAAGTGCCGGCATTGATACTCTGCGGCGCCGGCGACGATGTGAACCGCGGCGGCAGCACGCCGGCGGGCACGGCGCGCAAGCTTGCCGAGTTGGTTCCCGGCTGCGAGCTTTCTTTGGTGCCGGAAGTCAAGCATATGACCTTTTGGGATGGCGATGGGGCGCTGCATACGTTGCAGGAGTTTTTGGGGCGGCATCCGATCGGCTGATCTAACGAAATCGAAGGAAGAAAAATAAACCTGGATTCCCGCGTGCGCGGGAATGACGAATGAACTCAGCTAGGAGTTAGGCAATGAATAGAACGGGAAATGTTTCAAGTCGACTCGTCGTCGGAGTGCTGACGCTTTTTTGCTCGTCGGCTGAAATGGTCCACGCCCAACAGGACAAGGCGGCGATCGATAAGCTTTACAGTGCGGCGAAGAAAGAGGGCAGAGTAGTCATCTGGGGACCCACCGACGGCATCGTTTATGAAAAAATGCAGGAATTGCTCGACAAACAATATCCCGGAATCAAAATCGAGCACTTCGAAAGCATTCCCGAACCGCTGGTGCAGCGCATCATCGCCGAAAACCAGGCGGGCAAGCCGGCGGCGGTCGATATCATCCAGTCCGGCTCGCTGCGCGCGCTGCGTCCGTTGATCGATCGCGACCTGTTGGTCTCCTACCCAGGCTGGGAAAAGGACTTTGGTCTAGATGCGGTGTATGCCAACCACCGATTCGTCGGCGCCTATAATTTAACTTTACCGATCTCTTACAACTCAAAAGCGGTCAGCGCTAAGGACGCGCCGAAAAGCTGGGAAGATCTCGCCGAGCCGAAGTGGAAGGGCAAGAAAATAATTATCGAGGCCCGGCTGGTGCCGTTCGCCATGCTCGGCACGGAGTGGGGGAAAGAAAAGGCGATGGCATTGGTCAAAAAAATTCTTGCGCAGCAGCCGATCATCGTGCAAGGCGGCACTACAGTCGCCAATGCGCTCGCCGGCGGTCAAGTCTCGATTGCCGTCGGCACCTATGCTTTTACCATCGAAGGCTTGAGAAAGCGCGGCGCATCGGTTGACTGGATCGCGCCTTCGCCGCTACCGGTGCTGACCTCGGCGGAGGGTGTTCTCAAGACCGCAGCCCATCCCAACGCGGCGCGTTTCTTTGCTGGTTGGATGGCTACCGCCGAGGCGCAGAAGATTCGCTACTCGATTCGCGGACAATCCATGGAGGTCGGCAAAAACGCCATCGGCAACGTGGCCGAACGGATCAGGAGCGAGAAGCCGGCGATCATCTTGGAAACCGAAAAGACTTTTGCCGGGATTCTGGAGATTCAACGGGAAATGGGCAAATTGCTCGGTGCGCTAAGGTGAAAATAGCGTGACGCTAACGTCGTCAAGTTTACTCATCGCCGGCGGGTTCTTCGTGGTCCTGAGCCTTGGCGCAGGATCTTGCATTCCGCCGAGATTCTTCGCTTGCGGCTCAGACTGACACAAGAGCGAGGCATGCTGCGCCAACCGAACTTGGCACCATTAATCATTTGGATTGTCAATGAATTTTTCGCCTACCGCGATCGCCGGGAATGTTAAGCTGAGATCTTGGTCATCGATTCGGAAATTATCCTTTCGTTCTCTCACCCTCGGTTTGACGATCGGCGTCGTCTCTTATCTAGTGCTCGTGCCGCTCGTCATGCTGCTCTACGCCAGCCTCAAGAGCACCGAAGACAAACTGCCCTTCGAGTCGACGGTCATCA
>JBGTCC010000477.1:0-4863 GCA_041749055.1 Thermodesulfobacteriota bacterium
ATTCCACCGAGAAATCTTTTTTCGATCAGATCCCTCACTGCGTTCGAGATGACAGCTTTGGCAATGACGACTCTATGCTAAGCAAACCGGTAGAAGCTTTTGGCGTTGCCGGCGAGGATTTTTTGTTTGGTTTCATCCGAGATGTCTTTGCGTTTGACCACTTGGCTGACGCTGTGCGGCCACTCCATATCCCAGTGGGGATAATCCGACGCGTACATCATGCACTCGTCGCCGAATTGTTGGATGACCAGGGGCAGCGCCGACTCTTCGCCCTCGCAGGTGAAGTAGCAGCGATGGTCTTTGATGTACTCGCTGGGGAGCATTTTGAGCGGCTCCATCTCGGCTTTTCTAATCAGATATTTCTCGTCGAAGCGCTCCATCCAATAGGGCAGAAAGCCGACACCGGCTTCGAGGAAGCCCACTTTGAGCTTGGGGAAACGGTCGAGCACGCCGTTTGAGATAATCGACACCACCGACAGCATCTGCTCGAACGGGTGCGAGGTCATGTGCACGCCGATGTACTTGTGAAAGCGGGTGTTGCCGACGGCGACCTGGGCGGTGGCGTGAAAGCCGACGGGCACGCCGAGATCCTGTGCCGCGGCATAGATCGGATCGAACTGCGGCTGGCCCAAGTCGAGTCCCTGTTGCACATAGGTCGGCATCATGACGCCGACGGCGCCTTTCTCGGTGACGGCCCGGCGAACTTCTTTCGCCGCTTCAGCCACGACTTGCGGCGCGATCACGGCGGCGTACTTGATCCGACCGCCGCTCTGTTTGCAGAAGTCGTAGGCCCAGTCGTTGTAGGCCTTGGCCAATTCCGCGGCCAGGTCGAGTTCGCGCACCAGACCTATTGCCAGCGCGTTACTCGGATAGGCGACCGCGTCGCCGATCTTTTCGACGTCGAGGTCTTGGCAATATTCCGCCGGGTTGGCCGGCTTTCTGCCGGTGGTGCCATTCAAAAAAATGTCCCAACCGAAGGAGGGGAAATACGGCCCGCTGCGGATGCGAAACTTTTCCGGCAAGTATTGTTTATAAGCCGCCCCGTCCAAGTGGTGGGCGTCGGCGTCGATGATGGTGAACTCCATACTCAAACCTCTTAAGCCTCATCCGCGATCGTTGAACCTTGGACCCTTGAACGTTTGAACGATACGATTCGTTCAAGGTTCAAAAGTTCATGGTTCAATCGGAGCATGTCAATCATACTAGTCTTGTAACCCGTGGCGCTGAGCGAGCTTGAGAAAAAGCGAGCCCACGACCACCGTTCCCATGGCGATTACTAGACTGAAGGCGGCGAGTTCGCCAACATGTCCGTTGTCCCATAGTTCCCAAATCTTTACCGCGACCACTTGTGAGCCCGGGGAATAAAGCAACAGAGCGATGGAAAGTTCTCTGAACGTGATCAGGAAAATATAGATCCAGCCGGCGAGCAAGGCCGGCATGATCAGCGGCACGACCACATGGCGCACCATCTGGAACCAACTGGCGCCGCTGGCCATGGCGCCTTCTTCGAGTTCTTTGTGCAGGCTCAAAAGCGCGGAGTGGCTGAAGCGGATGCCATAGGGCAAATAGCGCGCGATGAAAGCGAGCACGAGTATCCAGATGGTGCCGTACACGGGAACCGGCAGCCAGAGGTACATTTTCAAGATCGCGATGCCCATGACGATGCCGGGAAAGACCAGGGGCAACATTGCCATCTGATCGAGCGCCCAGCGCGCTTTGATCGAGGCGCGGACGACCAGCCAGGCGGCAAAGAAGGTGATGATGATAGCGAGGGTCGCCGAGGTGACGCTTACGGTCAAACTATTCATCACCGACCCGACGATGCTGCTGTCGGAGAAGGCGCTGCGATAGTTATTCAAACTGAGCAACGAGACCGCTTTCCAAGACGGCGCTTGGGCGAAGGGCAAGAGTGACGACCATGTGATCGCCATGATCGGGAAAAATTGCAGTGCCGGCAAAACCAGCATGAGCAAGCCGCCCACCCAGCGCCACTTGCCCAGGTCGAAGCGGTGCGGCCGATAAGCTTTGCCGCTGATGGTGGTAAATTTATAAGTTTTGCTGGTGACGCGGTAGTAAGGAATGAGGCCGAGGCCGACCAGCCCGATTAGAATGATGGAGTACGCGCTGGCTTCGCCGTATTTAGGAATCAAGCCGCCCTTGATTTGCAAATAAATTTTCGTGGTAAAAACTTCGACGCCGGCGGGAATGCCGATCAGCGCGGGAATCTCGAAGGCCTCCAGTGAACGGATAAAAGTCAGAATCAAAACCGCCAGGACGCTCGGCATGGCGAGCGGGAAGGTGACCTTTCTAAAAACCTGCCAACCGGTGCTGCCGGCGGTGGTGGCGGCTTCTTCCAGGGACGGGTCCATGGACCGAAACGGTGTCGACATCAACAAGAAGACGATAGGTATCCAAAGAAAGCTCTCGACCAAAATCATCCCTTGCATAGAAAAGATGTTGAGCAGGGGCCCGCCGGTGATCGGGGCGACGAACGAATTGAGGATACCGGCTTTAGGCCCAAGCAACATAATCCAGCCGACGACTTTGATGATTCCTGGAATGGCGAAGGAGACATAGGCGGTGATGTAGGCCACGGTGCGAAACGGCGCGTTGGAACGTTCGGCGAGCCAGGCGAGCAGGGTGCCGTAACAGATCGCGATGCCCGCGCTACCAATGGAAAATATCATCGAGTTGGTGAACAAGACTCCGACATCTCCGAGCGAATCGACGATGTTGGCGAAATGCTGAATCGTGAAAGTGCCGGCCTGCAGGCCGCGATCGGTGACCAGGCTCGTATGCAGGATGAAAAAGAACGGAGGCAAAACCAAATAAGCCAGCGTCACGCCGGTGAGCAGAAACATGATCTGGGCTGGATTACGCATCATTAACGCAAACATAAATACACCCCTTTCAAATCGGCAAATCCGGTGTCCCGGCAAGCGCCGGCCGCCTGTCCTTTGGCTGGGAGATATATATTACAATTCGACGGCGTAAGACAATTGGTTCAAGAAGTCAGATGTCAGGGGTCGGAAGTCAGCAGCCAGAGTTCACAAGCGGCTCGATTCAGGCGATTTCTGACTTCCGACTTTCGACTCCTAGCCCCCTACGCCCAGGGGCCGATGTACGGTTCGCCGGTGTAGGTGTCAGTCAGTGGTTCGAGGATATCCGGCCAGTTGTTCGGATCGACCTTGCGGCGCAATTCTTGCGGCCGTGGTTTGCCGTCCCAGCCAACCTGCTCCATGGAGTAGTAAAGCTCGAGGCAATGGCCGTCGGGGTCGAAGGCGTAGGCAGCGTAGTCGATGCCGGGGTGGAGCTCCGGCGGGATTATATCGGTCTCGACGCGCACGCCGTGGCCGCGCAGGAACTGCACCGCGTCTTGCAGCTGCCGGTAGTTTGCCAGTTGCAGGCCAAAGGACAGGTTCGACGTGGTTTCGCTCAGGCCGAGTTTTTTGCGCCATGATTTGGGGAAAATTCCCAGCGAATGATGTTCGTTGTTGCAGCGCAGGAAGGCGCATCGTTCGCCCTGCCAGCGCACTTCTTCGGTCAAGGTAAATCCCATAACTTCCGTGTGCCAGCGCGTGAGTTTCTCATAATCGTCGACGAACAGTTTCACTGGACCGACGCGGGTGATCTTGAAGGGTTGCGGCAGCAGGACCCCGTCGACGTTGTACTTAAGCGGCATCGCGCTGACGTAACGGGCGCCGTCGAGGACGGGGATGCCTTTGTTTATGTCGTCGGTGATGAGCCGGTAGTCCGGCAGCTGCGCTTCACTTGGCGCTACCGCGGTGCCATGGCGCATGGCGACTGGGCGGGCGTAGCCGTTCCAGCTGATCTGCTCGATGCCATAGTAAAGTTCGAAGATTTGTTCGTCCGGCGCCCAGACGTAGAGGTGAAATTGCGAACCGCCGCCACCGGCACGCCCCTCGCGCATGACCTCGACGCCGATGTCATGAAAATATTTCGTTGCATCGGCCATCTCGGCGACGCTTTGGACCTGCCAGGTGATTTGATTGATGTCGTTTTCTTCCCGGAAGTGTTTGGCGTTATCGCCGGCGTATTGGCGCTGGTTGAATTTCTTTTTCTCGAACAGGGCGAACGAATGATGATCGCCGGCATGGCGGCCGAAGTAGCCCGCGCCGGCGGGTTCAGTGATAAAGAAGCCAAGTAAGTCGAAATAGAAACGCCGGCTGGCTTCCAAGTCCGCGGCGTTGAAACCGAAGTGACCGAGGCGGAGAATCTTAAACGGCCGGTCGAGGGCGATGCCGCCGACGTTGTATTTCGCGCCATTGATTTGCGTCATAGGTTTTTCTCCTCCATCGAGCATTCGGCGATTGATTATCAGCTACTTTACCGATGCGGTGCTTACCGCTTCGGGATTATACGCCGACGAACCGGAGCGAAGACCTCACACCGTTGCGCCATCGAGATCGCGGCGCAAGAATAAGCTTTTATAGAAATTTGCCGGTCCGGCGTCAAACCCGACGATTTGCCCAGGAAGCTTTCTTAGCCGTCTCTTCAGCTACGGCAGGCGCACGAGGTCGAGCAAAATGAGTCCGTTGCGATTGAACACCGCGGCTTTTTGCGCCAGCGATTCATTCATCACATAGGCGCGGTCTCGCACCGCTTTCAGTCGTGGGCCAATCCGCGAACGCCAGGGCGAGAAATATTCCGGCGGTCTTTTAGGATCGTTAAAGTGGTGTGCCTCGACCAACAGGTGGGTGACGCCGAACTGGTCTCGCAGTCGGTGCAACGGGGCGGCGTCGACACTGAAGTAAGCTTCGAACAGCGCGTCCATGCGCTGGCGCATGGCTTCGACGAATTCAAGATGGATCACTTGGTGCAGCTCAGCGGTCAAGAAGGCGT
>JBGTCC010000478.1:0-6742 GCA_041749055.1 Thermodesulfobacteriota bacterium
CCCAGTTCGTCGGCAGCCAAGCGGCGATCAACATCATGACCGGCGAGCGCTACAAAGAAGTCACCGATCAGGTGATTCAATTCGCACTG
Source organism: Thermodesulfobacteriota bacterium (assembly GCA_041749055.1). GTDB lineage: Bacteria > Desulfobacterota > Binatia > UBA9968 > UBA9968 > DP-20. The sequence continues at coordinate 90 of JBGTCC010000478.1, forward strand.
GGCCTGTGGGGCAAAGAAGGGGCCCAGTACATGGACAAGGAAGTCAAAGCCAAGATCTTAGATCGAAAACGCGCACGGGAGATGGAAAGTTTTCAAATCCCGAACACGCCGCTGGAAGAAGTGCGAAACCAATACGGCGGGCCAAAGATATCCGACGAAGAACTGATCATGCGTTACTAAGCCGGCCCCGAGTTCGTCGACGCGCTAAAAACCGCGCCGCCGAGGAAAGAATACTTGGATGCGCGTAAACCGCTGGTGAAGCTGGTTGAGCAGTTGGCCAGCAAGAAAGACTTGGCACAGGTCCACATCAAAAGAGGCGACGTCAGCATCTCATTTCGCCGCAGCGTTGAGGCAGAATCATGAGCGCCGTGAAACTGAATGACCCGAGGAGATTCTGAATTCGTATCTTCTTTTCACCTGAAAGTGAGGAATCTTACCATTCCGGGAGAAACAATAGGGACGTTCACGGCTGACGTTATTTTTCATACAACTTCTTAATAAACCCGCTGGCCTCGATCTCACGGGCGATTTTATAAGCCACGAATTGCTCGGGATCGGCGTTTTTGGCTGCTGGCATTGTGCTGCCGAGTTCTGCGAGAATGGTCTTGATACCGTCGAGAGTCGGGATCGGCAGCGGCAAATATTTATTCGCGTAGTTATTGTAGCTATCTTCCAAAATCTCGCGGTCGTCATTGCGGCTGTATTTTTTCAGCACCGCCAACGCGGCTTCTTTATTGCGCTTGAAATCATGGATCGCCTCGATGTAGGCGAGCATGAACTCTTTCACGATCACTTCATGCTTTTGCAAGAACGACTTTGTCGTCCCGATGGGAGCCATGGGATAGTGCAACCCTAACTCGGCCAAATCTCCCAGCTCGCGAAAACCCGCTTTGCGCGCGACCAGTGACGCCGTGCCGCTCAGCACACCGGCATCGATCATTTTCGTCTGCATGGCGCGGACGGTGTCCTGGGTCGTGCCGATCTGCAGGATGCTCACGTCGCGGTCGGGATTGAGCCCCCACTTCTTGAGCGCCAATCGGATGGCGAAATCGGAAGTCGCCCCGTAACGGCTGACGCCCAGCTTTTTGCCTTTGAGTTGCGCCGGGCTGGTCAGTTCCGGCGCGCCGAATACTTTGAAAACAAATCCATTGAGAGCGGCCGAGAGAATCACCGTGTCCGCGCCCTGCAAGGCCGCTTGCACCAACCCGGAACCGGACAGCGAGGCGATTTCCAGATCTTTGGCGATCAACGCGCGCAACGAGACCGCTCCGGTGCCCATACCGACCAACAACACATCCAAGCCGCGCTTTTCAAATAGTCTGGTCTCCTTGGCAAACCACAAGGGGGCGATGGCGCCGTCGGTTGACCCATACCCCGCAACGACCTTGATTAATGGCTTGGCCTGCCCCGCCTCGCTCAGTTGGCATTGCAGCAAGGTGAAAACTGAGACCATCAGGACAGTCATCCGTTCAAGCAGATTCATTTCTTGTCTCCTAGTGAGCTAAAGTGCCCAGCAGTTTGCCGTAACCGCGAATGTCCGCCTTAATACTCAGGTCGCGAAATGGCGCCCAGATCTGTCCCATCGCGCTGCTCACCACTGGCTTGCCGAGGTCGTCTTCCAGGGCCTGGATAACCGCCAGCGTCGGCCAAGCCGACGACGTGATCAGCACGGCATCGCACGACGGATTACGCCGTCCAACTTTCCGTACATGGTCGAACACCGGGTGCGGCGACAACATGGCTTTTTCAATTGAAGTCATGCCGGTGTCAAGCCCTTCGATAGCGACCACATCGAAACCTTCCGCGGTTAGAAACTCATTGACCAGTTGATTGTGCGCCGGAATGAAAGAAGTCGCCACCGCCAGCTTACTCGCGCCAAGATGCTTCAAACCGTCGGCAAACGCCTGCGGACTGGTGGTGGCCGGCACCGGCGATTGCTGGCGCAACCATCCAAGTAATTCCCGGTGACGATCCACGCCTTTGGCCAGCACCAAGGGCGCGCCGGCCAGCGTAATATGATCGACGCGAGTCTCGCGCAGGCCGGCGATGGCGTCTTTAAATCCCTGCCACGAAGCTTCAACCTGGGTCGACTCGCGAGCGTCGTGGATGACCAAATTGCTCAAGACCAAAGTAACGCCGTCCGGTGCCACGCGATAAAATTCGTAAGGAAATATTTCCGTGCAGGCGGTCGGCGAGATATTGCCCAGCCGCCCGCGCCAGCCGTAACTCTTGTCGGTGACCAAAGCCATGATCTTATAAGTGCACCAAAATAGCGTACCAATGCAATGGATTTTGTGTCTTATATGAGTCGCAGCGCCTAACCAGTGAAGGAGACGGCATCGATGACTGTCATGGGAAAAGCTAACACTTGAAGTGAACATTGCCGGCAGATACAGATGTCGACTATGAACAAACTCCGCTCGCTCACTGAGGCGATCGCCGCTGACGTTGACGACGGTGATTCCATTGCGATGGGTTGCGCGTTGGAATCGCTCATTCCTTTCGCTGCGAGCTATGAAATCATCCGGCAGAACAAGCGCGACTTAACCCTGATCGGACCGATATCCGATATTCAGTTCGATCAGCTGATTGGCGCCGGCTGCGTCAAAAAAATCATCGCATCCTGGGTCGGCAACGTTGCCGCGGGTTTGGGCCACAACTATCGGCGCGCAGCGGAAGCGGGAATCCCTCAGCCCATCGAGATCGAGGAACATTCCAATTTTACCATAGGTCTAGCTCTGCAAGCGGCGGCGAGCGGCTTGCCATTTTTACCGACCCGCTCGATCAAAGGCAGCGATTTTGCCAGCGGGCCGCAATTCCAGCCGGTCACGTGTCCGTTCACCGGCGCGCAACTTGTCGCCGTTCGCGCCATTCAACCCGACGTGGCGATCCTTCACGTCCAGCGCGCCGATTGTGACGGTAACGCTCACGTGTGGGGCAATTTCGGCGTCATGCGCGAGGCGGCGTTCGCGGCGAAGAAGGTCATTCTCACCTGTGAGGAGATCGTCGATCACGAGGTAATTCTGCGCGATCCCAACCGCACCCTAATCCCAGGCTTTCTGGTCTCGAGCGTGGTTCACGAACCGTTGGGATCGCACCCCTCGCCAACTCAAGGTTACGCGCGACGTGACGACGACTTTTACTTCGAATATCACGGCGCCACGCGCACGCGGGACGGCTTCGAGCAGTGGCTGGCTCAGTGGGTGCTCGGCGTCGAAGCGCACCGTGAATTTCTCGCATTACTCGGCGGCGAGCGTGTGGCAGCGCTTCGCCCGCAAGGCGATCTATTTGCACCGGCAGTGAGCTTCAACTACTAATTGATAAGAAACTTCAAGGAGGCTAAGTATGAAGACCGTAGCGACCGCGAAACTATCCCAGGAAGGCTGTGACATTATCGTCAATGCCGCCATCGAAAAAGCTCAGGAACTCAAACAAATCGGCAGCATCTGCGTCGTCGATGCCGGCGCCCATCTGATGGCGTTTAAGCGCATGACCAATGGCCGCACCCACAATACGCTGATCGCCCAGGCGAAAGCGCGTTGCGCCGCATTGACCACGGCGGCCACCGGCAAAACCGGCCGCGACGGCAGCGAAATCCCCGATCACCAAGTGTTGGCGCAAACCCTCGCCATTGGACCTGGTTATTTCATCAGCATCGAAGGTGGTCTGCCGATCACCGTCGATGGCCAGTGCATCGGCGGCGTCGGCTTCAGCGGCGCTCCCGCCGCGGTGGACCGGCAGATTGTTCAAGCCGGCATCGACGCATTTAATAAGGCGTAGGACTCGTTGAGCGTCTAACAACAAACCATGAATTATACCCCGCGCGAACTTATGGTCGCAGCCGCCGCGCGCGAGATTCATGACGGCGATAAAGTTTTTGTCGGCATGCGATTGCCGCTGTTGGGCTTTGCCGTGGCGAAAGAGACCCACGCGCCCAACGCCATCGGGATTTTCGAGAACGGCGTGATTCGCGATTGGCCGGCGCTGGAATCGATCTTCACGATGAGCGATCCGCCTAATATCGCCGGCGCGCTGTCCTGCGGCGGCTTGAACGACGTGATGGCTTTGTTGCAGAGCGGCCGGGTCGATCTCGGTTTCATCGGCGGCGCCGAGATCGACCGCTTCGGTAATTTGAATACCCACTGGGTCGCCGACCGCGGCAAGCGCACGCGTTTACCGGGCAGCGGCGGCGCCGCCGATATCGCGGCCATGGCGAAGCGCACCATCGTCATCATGAATCACGAGCAACGCCGCTTTGTCGAGAAGGTTCAATATATCACGTCGCCGGGTTTCGGCACCGGGGGCGATTGGCGCTCGCGTCATGGCTTGAGCGGCGGCGGACCGAGTCATGCGATCACCAGTATGGGGATTTTCGCATTCGACGCCGCCACCGGCGAGATGGTTCTAACCTCGAACCATCCCGGGGTGACGGTCGAACAAATCAAACATGAAACCGGCTGGCCGCTGCGGCTTTCAAGTGACCTGCGCGAAACCGCCGCGCCTAGCCGGGAAGAACTTGCCGCAGTCAGGAAATACGATCCGAAAGGAGTTTGGACTTCCTAAGAACCATTGCCTCATTAGTTCATCACTCCACCACTCCCAATAGGCTCAAGCTTCTAACTTTGCCGAATTGATCACCACAGGCTGCGTCGGTACATCCTGGTGCTGGCCCTTGTTGCCCGTCGGCACCTTTTCGATGTTACGAACCACTTCGATCCCCTCGATAACCCGGCCGAATACCGCGTAGCCGAACTCGGCGGCGGCGGTGCTGCGGTGATTCAAAAAATCATTGTTCTTGACGTTGATGAAAAACTGCGACGTGGCGCTATCGACGACGTTGGTGCGCGCCATGGCGAGGGTGCCGGTATCGTTCTTTAGGCCATTGGCCGCCTCGTTTTTGATCGGCGCGCCGTTTTTCTTCTCGTTCATCGCCGGGTCCATGCCGCCGCCTTGGATCATGAAGCCGGGAATGACGCGATGAAAGATCAGTCCGTCGTAGTGGCCGGCGCTCACGTAATCGACGAAGTTCTTGGTCGTGATCGGCGCCTTTACCGCGTCCAGTTCGATGCGGATATCGCCCATGCTCGTTGACATCAATACCACAGGATTTTTTTCAGCCATGCTTGCCTCCGAAATGAAATATTTTGCGACACTAACATTTCTCGCAGGCGACTTACACCCCTGGCGCCCTATCGCGTTCGATTCAGTGGAAATCTCGCCGAGGGTGCGCTATGGGTTAGCCATAAGTCAAAAGCTTTAGGCATAGCGAAAGGAGCAGGTATGGCGAGCAATAGAAAAATCGAAGGCATTTTGATGCCCATGCCGGTGGCGTTCAAGCACGACGGCGCCATCGATCACAAGGCGACCGATGCGATCATCGACTTTTACCTGGATGCCGGCGTGCATGGATTTTTCCCCCTGGGCACCCATGGCCAAGGCATGGTCATGGAAATCGACGAGCGCAAGAAAGTCGCCGAGCAGATCGTCAACCGGGTCAAGGGCCGCGTGCCCGTGGTCATGCATATCGGCACGGCCAACACGCTCTCCTCCATCGAGCTGGCCAAGCATGCCGTGGGCTTAGGCGTCGACGCCGTCGGCGTCGTGCCGCCGTATTACTACCCCCATGACGATTGGGAAGTGTACGCCCATTACAAGGCCATCGCCCAGTCGGTGCCGGGCACGCCGATGTTTATCTACGACAATACCGAAACCACCTGGGTCGAAATCACCCCGGCCAAGGCCAACAAAATCATCGAAGCCATCGCGCCCAATCCATTGGCTGGCATCAAAGTTTCGTTCATCGCCTATGACAAACTGCTCGGCTACGTCTATCAATTGCCGAAATCCACTGGAGTTTTTCCCGGCGGGATATTCTCGCTTTACACCGGCTATTCCGTCGGCGTTCGCGGCGCGATTCATCCGCCGTCGACGCCCTTCCCGGAAGCTTGCGTCAAAATGTACGAAGCGCTCAAAGCCGACGATCTTAAGGCCGCGCGCACGGAGCATGATCTTTTGACCCGGCTCATGCAGGTGGTCGGCAAGTATCTGCGCAGCCATGGCCGCGGTGTCTTTTGCGAGCTAATGAAACTGCGCGGTCTGCCGGTGGAACGCTTCCCGCGCTGGGAAACGCCGCCGTTTACAGATAAGGACAAAGCCGATCTGAAAGAAGGTTTAGCGCAAGCCGGCTTTAAGGCGTAAATCTCCCTTACCCAGCTTTGACAAAGAGGGGTTTCGCAAGCGCATCGCGGCAATGCGAATTGTCGGCGAAGCAAGCGGCAATCAACTTCCCCTTTGTAAAAGTGGCAATGAGGGGATTTTTTGACAGACCAACCATCCGCGAGTAAGGCAATCATGGAACAGCAACCGCTACCATTGGAAATCGGCAAAAAGCTGTCTTCCTCCGAGGCGAAGGCTTTTACCGACGCCATAAAACAGCGCATGTACGCCCTGTGGGATGAGAAAGTTTTCGGCGGCGCGTTCATGCGCGATCTTGAAGCCGGCCGGCTGCCCTTCGAGACTCTGAAGCTGTTCTGGCGCAATTGGTACAGCTACCCGGTGGAGGTCAACAATTTTCACTTGATCATCTACCAGCGCCACCAGGGCATCTTCGCGCGCCATCGTGACTTGCTCGCGCCCTACGTCGGCAAAATCAG
>JBGTCC010000479.1:0-6026 GCA_041749055.1 Thermodesulfobacteriota bacterium
GAAGTTAAGATGTACGACAACTGGCGCGAGACCTGGAACAATTGGCCGCGCTCACTGCCCATGCGCGATCAGTATTTTGGTTGGCGCGAGGCGATTGGATTGCTGGGCGTGTTGATAGTTCAGGCCTTACCCATGCCGGCGCTCATTCTCGGCGCGCTATTTCGAGTGCCGTTACCGCTGCTAATTTTGGCGGGATTGCTGTCGATAATCCGATTGGGCATTCTTTTCGGCGTCGCCCGCGCCTACCCCAACCGGCCCTGGACCTACTGGCTGTCGCCCATCGCCGATTTACCGGTGATCCTGCGCATTATTCAATTCGCCCTGCGGCGCCGTCATCGCTGGCGCGGCCGCACTTACCGCCGCGGCAAGGGCGGTGTCTTCGAACCGGTCGGCTAAATCAACTAACCACGCCGTCATCCAGTGAACAGAATCGCCGACTTTGCCATCGATCAAGCGATGCATGTCATCGCCCGCATCGTCACCGGCTATCGCTTGAGAACCGTTGCTAAGGGGTTAGAAAACCTACCCGCTGATGGGCCCGCCATTATCGCCGCGCGTCATTACCACCACCTGTTCGACGGCCTGGCTTTTTTTGCCGCCGTCAGGAGGCGCTTTCATATCGTCGTGGCGCTCGATTGGGCGCAGAGCCGGCGCAGCAAATTAATAATGAGCACGCTCAACCGCCTCGCCCGCTGGCCGATGGTGCTGCGCGAGGATGCACTCCTAAGCGGCGAGACAGAGCATCGAACGCTCTTCAAGCCGAGCGATTTGCCGCGCTACCAACTGGCGGCCTTGCGCCAGTCGGTAAAACTACTCGGTGAAAAACGATTGCTGATAATCTTTCCCGAAGGTTATCCGAACATCGATCCGATCTATACGCCAAAGACCGGCGCCGATGAGTTTCTACCTTTTAAGCCCGGCTTCGCCGTGATCGCGGAAAGAGCGGAACGAATCACCAACCAATCCATTCCAATCATTCCGGTGGGGATAACATACCAAATCGACGCCGCGTGGTTGGCGCAATTGAACTTCGGCCTGCCGGTCTATCGGCGCGAATTCCCATCGCGCCAGCAGTTGATTGAACATGTCGCCGGCGCAGTGAAACAACTTTGCGCCGTACAGATAAAAATTGAGCATGACGGCAAATCGGATCCGCGCAATTAATCGCTGCCTTCTTCGGGCAGATCACGAAGCGCCTTGAGCTGCAGGTTGCCTTCTCTGTCCTTGACCAGAAGTTCGACCCTTTTTTCCACCTCATTGAGCTTCTGATTGCAAAACTTCACCAGGCCGACGCCTTTTTCGAAGGCGGCCAGAGAATCGTCTAGGGGCAGATCGCCGGATTCGAGCTGCTCGACAACCTGCTCCAGTTCTTCCAAAGCGACTTCAAAATTCTTATTAGCCGATTCTTTTTTCGTCATGTCATTTCTCCGCTTTCACTGCCCCTTTGTTCGACTCGATAGCGTCCGGTTGGCTGGAATATTTTTGCAGTAAGACCAAGGGATCGACCCGGGTGTTGTTCAAACGCACACTCCAGTGCAGATGCGGCCCGGTGACCCGCCCGCTGCCGCCCGAGAGCGCCACCACGTCGCCCTTGCGCACCATCGCTCCCTCTTCGACCTTGAACTCTGAGAGATGAAAATACATCGAGTACAAGCTACCGCCATGGTCGATGACGACGCTGCCGCCGGCAAAGAAAAAATTGCCGACGAGAACCACTCGACCATGGTTAGTGGCAACCACTTCAGTGCTGACCGGCGCCGACAGATCCGTGCCGGTATGCGGCGCCCGCGGCACGCCGTTGATAATGCGCCGCGAACCGAAAGAAGACGCCGAAGCTTCCTGGGGCACCGGCCGAACAAATGGCAGATTCCACAACCGTTCCGCCGCCGTATTGGCGAAGGCTCCGGCGAAAGCCGCCTGCTCGCGGCGAATCTCGGCGAGCGTCTCCGGGCTCATCTGGTCAAAGCTCGGCGGGACTTTAAAGGATTCCTTGTGAAACGCCTTGGCTTTGATCTTGAGCGGAATCTCGCGTAGACGCCGTTCGCCGCCGGCGGTAATCGCCTTCAGCATTAATTTAACCGTCGCCGGCTTCGCTTCGACGTCTACGCCGACCAAAGCTGAATGAACTCCCTTTTCACTGGAGTAAAAATAAATCTTCTCCTTGCCCAGCAGCCCGTCCACTTCGAGCAAATCTTCACCACCGACTGTGACTTCAACGAGGTCACCCTGAGAGGCCTCCAACGGGTTGGGCCAGCGAATCTTCGCCTCGTCGGCAGCGAACGACGACGGGACTGCGAACGTCACCAGCCAGAGAAAGGAGCACAAAGCCAGCGCCGTCATTTCATTCCTTCTCCTCCACTCGGCACAGCGCTTTGCCCTGGGCGAAGCTGATACGCAGCCGATCGCCCGCTTGCAGTTCCGCCGAACTCTTGACGATCAGCTCATCGGGCAGCTTGTGCGCGATGCTATAGCCGCGCTCGAGCACGGCCAAGGGACTGAGCGCGCCCAAACGGCCGGCGCGCTCGGCTAACCGGTCTTTGAGCTGGCGCAGCCGCTCTTGCAGCCGGCGAGTAAGATCGATGGACAATTCGTCGACACGCTGCTGGTTCTCGCGCAGCTTGCGGCCGGGATCGGACAAGCGCTTGACCAAACCCTGAAAGGATTCTCGCAGCTGCTCGATCTTAAAATCGACCCCGCTCGCTAAACGTGCCGCGGCAGTCTCGATCTGTTCAACCAGATCGCGCTTGCGTGGCAAGACCATCTCGGCCGCCGCGGTGGGCATCGGTGCGCGCGCGTCGGCAACGAAGTCGGCGATGCTGAAATCGATCTCATGGCCCACCGCCGAAACCACTGGAACTTGCGAAGCAAAAATCGCCCTCGCGACGATTTCCTCGTTGAACGCCCAGAGATCTTCCAACGAGCCGCCGCCGCGGCCGGCGATAATCACATCGACGGCGCCGCAGCGATTGAGATCGGCGATGCCTTCAGCGATCTCCCGCGCCGCGCCGTCGCCCTGAACCTTTACCGGACAAATGACGATGCGCCGGTCCGGGTAACGGTCGCCGATGATGCGCAGCATGTCGTGCAACGCCGCGCCTTTGCCGGAAGTAACGATGCCTATGGAATGGGCTAGGAACGGCAGTTCGCGCTTGCGCTCGCTGGCGAATAAGCCTTCGGCGGCAAGTTTCTTTTTCAGTTGTTCGAAGGCCAGCGCCAGCGCGCCCTGCCCCTGGGGCTCCATGTCGTCGACATAAAGCTGCAAGTCGCCGCGTACGGTGTAAACACTCACCCGGCCGAAACAAAGCACCGCCATGCCGTTGTCCGGCGTGAAGCGCAGCAGCGCCCCCTGGCGGCGAAACATCACCGCCGAGATTTGGCTCTTGTCGTCTTTGAGAGTGAAATAAAAGTGGCCCGACGGCGGCATGCGAAAATTGGAGATTTCACCCTGAACCCAAAGCGGCTCCAGCCGCGACTCCAGCGTGCCTTTGATCCGCTCGTTGAGTTCGCTGATCGTCAGAAACTTGCGGGCTTCGCCGGCGAACAGTGGCAAGTCCATCGCTTTTTTCGCAATGATACGCGACATATTGCGGCGACTTTAGCACAAAAAAAAAGGCCCTCCGAGAGGAGAGCCATTTTTATCGAATGGATTTTACTAGAAAACTCTACGCCGCTTTTTTCTGCACCACCTGTTTGAAGACATCCCAGCTCTTCAACAGATCGAGAGAGCGCTTGAGTTGCTGATCGTTATCGATAGTTTCGTCGCCGGTGGGACCGGAGGTGGGGATCTGCTTTTCCCGTTCGCGGTCGATCTGCTCTTGTTCTTTGGCCGAATTTTGCTGCGGGTTATTCAAGTGGCCCGGCAGGTTTTCCTCGCGCAAGCTCGGCCGCTTTTTTTCGTCGGGTTTGCCGTCCTGCAACACGATATTTTCAATGATGATATCCGGCACGATGCCGGTGGCCTGAATCGACCGGCCTTTGGGTGTGAAGTAACGCGCCGTGGTCAGCCGTAGCGCCGAATTATCATCCATCGGCAATATCGTCTGCACCGAGCCCTTGCCAAAAGACTTGGTGCCCAGAACCACCGCGCGCTTGTGATCGTGCCGCGCGCCGGCGACGATCGCCGAGGCGCTGGCGCTGCCGCCGTTGACTAGGACCACCACCGGGAAGTCCATCCAGGTGCCTTCCTTCTGGGCGAAGAACTTTTGCTTTTGCGACTCGATGCGGCCGTCGGTGTAAACGATCATGCCGGATTCGAGAAACAGATCGGTCACCCGCACCGCCTGGTTCAACAAGCCGCCGGGATTGTTGCGCAGATCCAAAACCAGTCCCTTAAGACCGCTCTTCTCCGCCGCCAATTTTTCCAGAGCGCGCTGAACGTCGCGATCGCTGCGTTCTTGGAACTGCGCCAGGCGAATATAGCCGTAACCGGGCTCCAATGAGCGGCTCTTGACGCTCTGCACGCGAATGATGTCGCGCACCAAGGAGACATCGATAAGCTCGGCGGCGTTTTCGCGCCGGATCGTCAGATTGATCTTGGTGCCTTTCAACCCGCGCATTTTTTTCACTGCGTCCACCAGCGACATGTCTTTGGTGAATTCGTCTTCGATTTTAAAAATCTGATCGCCCGGCTTGATACCAGCTTTGTACGCCGGGGTATCTTCGATCGGCGAAACTACGGTCAGCATGCCGCCTTTGACGGTGATCTCGATACCTAAGCCGCCGAATCGTCCCTGGGTATCGCTTTGCAGATCCTTATAGAGATCGGGCGTCAAGTAGGCGCTATGCGGATCCAGGGAATGCAACATGCCGTTGATGGCGCCGTTGACCAAGTTTTTGGTCTCGACGTCCTCAACGTAGTTTTTCTTCACGATCGACAGAATGTTGCTGAAGGCTTCCAGGCTCTCATAGTCCTGCCGCCCAACCGCCGATACGTTCGGTACCCATTGGGCGGAGACGAAAAGACCGATGCCGATGCCGAGGACGATCAGTAGCAGTGGCGTTCCATGTCGTTTCACAAGTCGCATGAAATTTCTCCCTAAATACTCGCTGACAACTAGCTTATAATTCTAGCTCAATGGCTATTCAATAGCTATCATTTCTTAAGCCATGGCAGCGGATCGATGGAGCGGCCGTCCTTGCGAAGCTCAAAATAAAGCTTGGCGCCACTCAGCGAGTCGCTATCGCCGACCCGTCCGAGGATCTCGCCACGGCCCAGCTCTTCGCCATTTTTCCTAATGATTTCAGAAAGATGACCATAAATTGTGTAGTAACGCTCGCCATGATCGACGATCACCATGCGGCCATAGCCGGTAAACCGGTCGGCGAATACTACACGGCCTTTTTCCACCGCTCGCACGCCATCGCCGAGCGACGCGTCGATGTCGATGCCCTTGCGGATCATCTCGGCGGCGAATTCCGGATGTTTAAGTTTGCCAAAGGGCGCGCTTACCGGGCCCTTGACCGGCCAGTCCAACTGCCCGAGCATGGTTTCCAGACCGCGTCCCGGGGAAGACGGCGCAGGTAATTCTCTCGGTCTGACAATCGCCCGGCGGGCGATGTCGTCGAGCATTTTCTGCAGCCGCTGCGCCGCCGCTGCCATTTCGCGCAAGGCTTTGCGCCGGTTATTTTTTTCCTGGCGCAAACTATTCAAAAGAATTCGCTTTTTATCCAGCTCCTGGGCCACCGCGGCGCGGGCCAGCACCAACAACTTTTTTTGCGCCGCCAAGCGATCCTTCTGCACGCTCAGTTGGCGCCGCAAACTTTCCTGGCGCTGGCTTTCGCTCTGCAATTCGCCGATCAATCCCAGGTCGAAAGCTAACGTCGCCGCAAAATAACGCTGCCGTTTCAGGGTTGCGCTCAGAGCGCTGGCGCCGTCGGTAAACCACCACGGATCACCGCGGCGTTGCCAGCGGTAGAGCGCGGCCGCGCGCTGCCGAAACAATGCCTCGCGTTGGCCAATCGAGCCGCGCAGCTTGCGCGCCTCGGCCTCGGTCGTTTGGATCGCGCCAAGGGTCGCGCTGTATTGG
>JBGTCC010000480.1:0-3523 GCA_041749055.1 Thermodesulfobacteriota bacterium
GTTGGTGTAGCCGACCAAGGCAACCGTAGCGAAGGGCACTTCGTCGCGCTCACGCAGTTGCAGGCTGCGCGTGCGCGCGACGGTAGTCAGGCGGCGCTTCAGGTGGCCGATGCGCTCGCGAATGCGCCGGCGATCGACTTCCAATTGAGTTTCACCTGGGCCGCGGGTGCCGATGCCGCCGCCCAAGCGCGACAAGTGGGTCCACTGGCGCGTCAATCGCGGCATGAGATATTCCAACTGCGCCAGCTCCACTTGCAGCTTGCCTTCGTTGCTGCGCGCCCGCTTGGCGAAGATGTCGAGAATCAACTGACTTCGGTCCACCACGCGAACTTTGAAGGCGTTTTCCAAATTGCGCTGCTGCGCCGGCGTCAGATCCTCGTCAACGATAACTAGATTGGCGTGATGCTCCTGCAGCCCGGCGCAAATCTCGTCGACCTTACCGCGGCCGATCAAAGTCGCCGGCGTGACGCTGCGCACCTGCTGAGAACACTTGTGCACCACCATGGCGCCGGCGGTCTCGGCGAGCCGCTCAAGCTCATCCAAACTATAATCGACCGGCACCTTGTGCACGCGCGACGGCAGATCGACGCCGATCAGAACGGCCCTCTCCTGCGGCTGCCGGGTGGGAGTCAATTGCTTCAAGTGTTTAGGGAATGAAAACTGACGCGCATGCCGAAGCGCTCACCGACCAAGTTCTCGAGTTCGCGCGACGGCGCGATGCGCACTTGTTCGGGCAATTCGATGACGGTCTCGCCGGCGGTAGGCGCGCGCAGGTGCAGATAGACGGTGTGCTTTCCAGGATAATCAAGCAGCATGTCGCGCAAACGCACCAACTCGTCGGCGGACACGGCATCCTCACGGACATAAAGATCGACTTTCTCGGCGACGGCGCTGGGAACATTGTTCTTGGGATTCTTCGCCGCTTCGGCCAATGCCGTCACTTCGTTGCCGATCACTTGAATGCGCTCCTCGCCGACTTCCATCTTACCCTTAACGTAGATCGGGTCGTCGGCGCCGAGCAAGTCGGCACACTTCTTATACGCTTCCGGCCAGACTAACACTTCGATGAAGCCGGTTTTATCCTCGAGATTGAAACTGCCGTAACGATCGCCCTTCTTGGTGTTGCGTAAGCGCAACGCCGAGACGACGCCACCGAGCCTGACCTCGCCGGACTGGGCGCGCTCCTTGAGCGCGGCGACGGTGCCGCTGGTAATCTTTTTGAGCAACCGTTCGTATTTATCGAGGGGATGGCCGGTGATGTAAAACCCCAGCGCTTCCTTCTCAAACACCAGCGCCTCTTGCTGCGACCATTCTGTCACCGGCGGATAATTTTCCCCGGTCTTTTTACCGCCCTTGGCCGGCGTACCGAGCATGGCAAAGATATCGATCTGGCTACTCGCCTGGTCGCGCTGGTGCGCTTGACCGCCCTTCATGGCGTCGTCCAACGCGCCGCTCATGCGCGCCCGCGACACCAGTGTTCCATCGAAGGCGCCGCACTTGATCAAACTCTCGATCACCCGCCGGTTCACTGCGGTCATGTCGACGCGCCGGCAAAAGTCGAACAGCGATTCGAAGGGTCCGGCCTTGGTCCGGCTCTCGATAATCACATCGACAGCTTTCTCACCGACGTTTTTGACACCAGCCAAGCCAAAACGAATATTTTCACCCACCGGAGTAAAATTAGCGCCGCTCTCGTTCACGTCGGGCGCCAGCACAACGATATCTTTGTCGCGGCAGTCAGCCAGGTTTTTGATGACTTTATCGGTATCGCCCATTTCCGAAGTCAACAGCGCGGCCATGAAATCCACGGGATAATGGGTCTTAAGATAGGCCGTCTGATAGGAAACCAGAGCGTAGGCGGCCGAATGGGATTTGTTGAAACCGTAACGGGCGAACGTTTCCATCTGGTCGAAGATCTCGGTGGCGCGCTTTTCGTCAATTTTTTTGGCGATCGCGCCGCTGACGAAGCGCTCGCGCTGCGCCGCCATCTCTTCGGGGTCTTTCTTGCCCATGGCGCGGCGCAGCAGGTCGGCATCGCCCATGGAGTAGCCGGCGAGAATTTGCGCCGTCTGCATGACTTGCTCCTGGTAAACGATGACGCCGTAGGTGTCTTTGAGAATGGTTTCGAGCAATGGATGGAGATATTTGATTTTCTCTTTGCCGCTTTTGCGGTTGATGAAATCTTCGGCCATGCCGCTATCGAGGGGACCGGGCCGGTAGAGCGCGAGAATCGCCACCAGATCCTCGAAACAGTTGGGCCGTATGCGCACGGTCATCTCGCGGATGCCGGTGCTTTCTAGCTGGAAGATGCCGGTGGTGTTGCCTTGGCAAAGCGTTTTGTAAGTCTTCTTGTCGTCCAGCGCTAGACGGTCGATATCGACCTTGACGCCGCGCCCGGCTTCGATAAGCTTCAAACAATCATGAATCAACGTCAGGGTCTTGAGACCGAGAAAGTCGAACTTCACCAGGCCGATCTTTTCCACCCAGGTCATTTCATACTGGGTGACGATGCCGCCTTCCTTGTCGACGAACAGCGGACAGTGCTCGACCAAAGGCAGATTGGACAGGACGACGCCGGCGGCATGGGTCGAGGCGTGACGCACCAGCCCTTCCAATCGGAGCGCGTGGTCCATCAGCGTTTTCACCCGCACGTCGTTTTTCATCAGCTCGCCCAGCCGCGGTTCCATCTTCATCGCCTCGGTCAACGAATAGTCAAAGCCTTGCTTAGGTGGGGGAATCAGTTTGGCGATGGTATCGGCCTCTGCGAAGGAAAAGCCCAAGGCGCGGCCGACATCTTTAATCGCCGCTTTGGCCTTTAAAGTACCGAAGGTGGCAATCTGCGCCACCCGGTCGGCACCGTATTTGTCTTTGACATATTGAATCACCTGAGCCCGGCCGCGAATGCAGAAATCGACGTCAATATCCGGCATCGATTTGCGCTCGGGATTCAAAAAACGTTCGAAGATCAAGACATGACGAATCGGATCGAGGTCGGTGATGCGGAGCGCGTAGGCGACTAAGCTTCCCGCCGATGAGCCGCGCCCGGGTCCGACGGGAATGCCATTCTGCTTGGCGTAATTGATGAAATCGGCGACCACCAGAAAATAGCCGGGAAACTGCATGTCGATGATCACCCCGAGCTCGTAATCCAAACGCTCGACGTAGGTCTTGCGCAATTGCGCATCGATGACGCCTTCGAGCCGCTCTTCCAATCCTTTTTTCGCCAGCTCGACCAAGTAATCGTCGAGGCTGATTTCCTTGGGCGGGGTGAAGTTCGGGAAATGATACTTGCCGAATTCGATTTCGACATTGCAGCGGTTGGCGATCTCGACGGTCCGCTCCACGGCCCCGGGGCAAAATTCGAACCCCTGCGTCATCTCATCGGCGGATTTTAGATAAAGCTCATCGGTCTCGATCTTCAGCCGGTTTTCTTCGCCAATCGTCTTGCCGGTTTGAACGCACAGCAGGACATCGTGGGCGTGATAATCGGCGCGCTCGCCATAATGGCAGTCATTGGTCGCCA
>JBGTCC010000481.1:0-4815 GCA_041749055.1 Thermodesulfobacteriota bacterium
TGGCGCAAGCCGCGCGCCTCGCCAATGAGGGGAATCAGTTGGGCATCGTCATGGACCCGCGGATCCTTGTCGTAGACACCCTCGACATCGCTCAAAATCACCAGCAAGTCGGCTTCGAGAAGCGTTGCGACCAAGGCCGACAGATGATCGTTGTCGCCGAACTTCATCTCGTCGACGGCCACGGTGTCATTCTCGTTGACGATCGGAATGATCGACGACCCGAGCAGCATCTGAAAAGTATGTTTAGCGTTAATATAACGTTGGCGATTGGCGAGATCGTCGGCGGTCAGCAAAACCTGGGCGACGTTTTTGTCGAACTTGGCAAACGTCCGCTCATAAAGCGCCATCAATTTGATTTGTCCCACGGCGGCGAGCGCCTGTTTCTCGGGAATCGTTTTCGGCCGCTCTTTCCAGCCCAGCTGTGTCATCCCCGCCGCCACCGCGCCCGAACTGACGACCACGACTTGGCGCTTGTCGCCCTGCAGTTCGGCCAGCTGGCGCACCAAGCCGCGCAGGCGTCCCTCCTCGATGCCGTCTTTGGAAGACAGGATCTGACTGCCGATCTTCACCACCACGCGGCGCGCCCGCGTTAAGATCGGCTTCTTATGCTCCAGCTGCGTCACTGTCGGTCTCGTTCAGTTGCCTCGCTTCGTCCAATTTGCGCCCGATCGCATAGACCAGCGCCTGCACGCCCTCGGTGGTCGCCGCGGAGATCACATGCAACGGGCGATAGGCTTTGGGTAGCTTCCTACCGAGCACCTTGGCCAACTCCCGGCCCTCGGGCAAATCGACTTTGTTGGCGACAACGATTTGCGGCTTGTCGATCAATTCCGGATCGAAAAGCTCCATCTCGCGATTGATCGCCTGCCATTCGGCTAAAGGGTCTTTCTCGTCGAGCTGCGAGGCATCGAGCATATGAACCAAAACCCGCGTGCGCAGGATATGACGAAGGAACTTATCGCCCAGGCCATGGCCCTGGTGCGCGCCGTCGATGAGGCCAGGGATATCCGCGGCGACGAAACTCTTGCCTTCGCCGTAACTGACGACGCCCAGATTAGGCACCAATGTCGTAAATGGATAGTCGGCTATTTTCGGCCGCACCGCCGAGATCACCGAGATCAAGGTCGACTTGCCGGCATTGGGCAAGCCGATGATACCGACATCGGCGAGCAAGCGCAGCTCAATCTCTAGATCGCGCTCAACACCCGGTTCGCCCGGCTGACAGAAACGCGGGCTGCGGTTGGTCGATGACGCGAAGTGCGCGTTGCCCTTGCCGCCGCGCCCGCCGGCGGCGATCACCGCCCGTTCACCCGGAGTTTTCAAGTCCGCCAGCAGCTCGCCGCTGACGACATCGCGGATCAATGTCCCCACCGGAACCTTGATAATGCAATCGTCGCCGCGCCGGCCGTCGCAATCGGCGTCGCCGCCACGCTTGCCGGGATTGGCTTTCCATTCTTTCCGATAGCGTAAGTCGAGCAGCGTCGACAGCTGCGGATCCGCAATGGCGACCACGTCACCGCCATGACCGCCGTTACCGCCATCTGCCGGGCCCCGGCGGACAAACTTAGCCCGGTAAAAACTCACGGACCCGGGCCCGCCGTCACCGGCGATGGCGCGGATCTTAGTCTCATCGATAAATTTCATAAATAGCGGTCTTCTGTAACCAGTTATTCCTATTCAGAATGATGAGAGCATGACCGAAATAATCTCGATCCGCCAGCTTAGCCCGGATTACAGAGAACTGATGACTGGCAACTACTCCCCATCTTCGCCGTCGTCCAAACAAAAAAAAAGCCCCGAAAGGGGGCTTCTTTCATAGGAGTCCAGCGAGAAAATTACTGCGCCGGGACGACTTCGACTTTCTTGCGGGTCTTATCGTAGCGGCCATATTTGACCACGCCATCGACGAGCGAGAAGAGAGTATAGTCGCGCCCCATGCCGACGTTGGTGCCGGGATGAATCTTGGTGCCCAGTTGGCGCACTAGAATATTGCCCGCGCGCACCGTCTGGCCGCCATAAACCTTGACGCCCCGTCGCTGCCCATTGCTATCGCGCCCATTGCGCGAACTGCCGCCTGCTTTTTTATGTGCCATATCCGCTCCCGAGCTACGCTTCTATGGATGTGATTTTTAGCGCCGTCTGATACTGCCGATGGCCCTGCTGGCGGCTGTAGCCTTTGCGCCGTTTCTTTTTGAAAACGATGATTTTTTTGGCGCGCCCCTGTTCGACGATTTCGCCGGTGACGGTGGCGTTGGCCACCAAGGGAGTGCCGATTTTTACGTCATCGTCGTTGCCGACAAACAAAACATCCGCCAGGGTGATCTTCTCCCCCACTTCAGCGTCGAGCTTCTCGATCTTGACGACATCGCCTTCGGAGACGCGGTACTGCTTACCGCCGGTTCTAATTACTGCATATTTCATAGGAATTTACCGAAACGTAAGATGTAAAGGAAAAATCTCCCAAAGTCAACCAAACCAAGCACTTGGAGTACAACTCAATGACTACGACGGCGCGCCTCTTGCCAAAACGATTACCAATTCTTACTTTACACGGCAATACCCGGTACATTGCCAATTGACATCGACGACGCCAATCAGGAGAAACATAATGCGCACAATGACTTTCCGGTCCAGATCGCTAGCGGGTCTCAGTTTAATCGCCCTCTTGGCGGTTTCCGGCTGCGGCTATAACGATCTCCAGGGGCTTGATGAGGAAGTCAAAGGCGCCTGGGCCGAAGTTCAGAACCAGTACCAGCGGCGCGCCGACTTGGTCCCGAATCTCGTCGCCACAGTAAAGGGCGCGGCTAATTTCGAACAGGAAACATTACAGAAGGTCATCGAAGCCCGCAGTGCGGCGACCTCGATCAAGCTCGACGCCAATGCGCTCAGCGACCCGGCAATGTTCAAAAAGTTCGAAGAAGCCCAGCGCAATCTCTCCGGCTCGCTATCGAGGTTATTGGTCGTCGCCGAGCAGTATCCCGATATAAAAGCCAACCAAAACTTCCGCGATCTCCAGGCCCAGCTCGAAGGCACGGAAAACCGCGTCGCCGTCGCCCGCGGACGTTACAGCAAGTCGGTTGTCGAATTCAACAAGAAGGTTCGCTTCTTCCCGACGAGTTTAACCGCGCAATATCTCCTCGGCATGAAAGTGCGCGAAAACTTCAGCGCCGATGAAGCTGCGCAGAAACCACCGCAGGTGAAGTTTTAGCCGGGGCGTTCCGAACAATCGTTAAAGGTCCTCACCCTGAACGCCATCCAGAGATTAAGTACCCAAGGGCGATACGGCGCTAATACACAGCCGTACCGCCCAGTCTTGTTAATTATCTTCTTGCTGCTGTTTTCTGCGGTTGCCTTCGCGCTCGATGTGCCGCAGCTGCGCGGCCGCGTCAACGACTACGCTAACGTGCTGCAGACGAGTCAAGCCCAGGCTCTTGAGGCCCAGCTCGCCCGACTTGAACGCGACACCGGTCACCAAGTCGCAGTGCTTACAGTCCCTACCCTCGACGGCGAAGATATCGAAGGCTTTAGTATTCGTGTCGCTGAGAATTGGAAGATCGGCAAGAAGGGCTATGACAACGGCGCCATTCTGGTGGTCGCGGTCAAAGACCGCCGGCTCCGCCTCGAAGTCGGCTACGGCCTCGAAGGCGTCTTACCCGACGCCATCGCGAAACGAGTCACCGCAGACTATATCGTGCCGCACTTCCGCCAACAGGATTACGCCGGCGGCATCGCCGCCGGCATCGCCGCGGTCGACAAAGTAATTCGTAAAGAGCCGTTGCCCGAATCGGCGCGCAAAAAAACTCAGAGCCGTGGCTGGAACATGAATTCCCCGATCATGATCGCAATCACCCTCGCGATCCTCGGCTTAATGGGCTTCGCCTCCACGGGCGATCGCCGGCGCAACAGCATGTGGGGCACCCGTGGCCGGAGTGGCGGGCCCATGATCTTTGGCGGTCCCAGCGGTTGGGGCGGCGGTGGGTTTGGCGGAGGGGGTGGTGGTTTTAGCGGCGGCGGTGGCGGGTTCGGCGGCGGTGGTTCATCCGGTAGCTGGTAGAAAATGAAAGCGGAAAATTTCTTCACCCAACCGGAAAAGGAACGCATCCGCCAAGCGGTGATCGTTGCAGAGTCGAAAACCGCCGGCGAGATCGTGCCGATGATTGTCACCTCGGCGGCGCGCTATACCGAGATCGAACTGCTCGGCCTAGTCGCCGGGCTCTTCGCCGGCATGTTGGTCGAATGGTTTTGGAGCGATCCGTGGGGATCACCCTACTTTCAACTTTGGCCGGTCGTCGGCGCCTTCGTCGGTTTCCTCATCTCTCGGCTCCCAGCGGTGAAACGAATTCTGGCGTCCAGAGACCGTATCCGCGAGGCGGTTCATACTCTCGCGCTCGCGTCGTTCACCGATCAGGGCCTGCACCACACGCGCGGTCACACCGGAATCTTGATCCTCATCGCGCTTTTGGAGCACCGCGTTGAAGTGCTTGCCGACCGCGGCATCAATGAGAAAGTCAGCCACGGCACTTGGGATGAAATCGTCCACAGCATCACCGCCGGTGTCAAAGCCGGCCACGGCTGCGATGCCTACTGCAAGGCGATTGAGCGCTGCGGAGAAATCCTCGCGACTCATTTCCCGCGCGAGCCCGACGACAAAGACGAGCTACCCAATCGACTCGTCACCCAGTAGCGGACGACGCCATTCATCCAGCCCTTGATGGTCGATGGCGGCATCGTCTAAGCCATCGACGACGAAGGGTTTTGAAGAAGCTGAAATAATCGAGTAAGACACGATGGGATTGACCCTAATGTAGCTGGCAG